>CAYSZE010000022.1:0-3439 GCA_964435255.1 uncultured Oligoflexia bacterium | reverse complement strand
TCAAGTGGAATGTTAATTGCTTCCACATTTCTTATATTACCTATTGTTATTTCTTCAAATAGTTTTCATCCCATTCTTTTCCCACTAAGCACGCCAGATCTTTTTATTTTAATTGAAATTATTTTATCAAGTATAGGATATGTCTTATTTTTTGAATTATTAAAAGTTGCAGGGCCAGTCTTTTATAGTTTAGTTGGTTGTATTGTTGCAATAGCTGGCCTTTTTTGGGGTTATATTATATTTAATGAATATATAAAATCTTTTGAATGGATCTCTATTAGTTTTATATTAATAGCTATTTATCTTGTCTCAAGAAATAAAAGTTAAATTATTTAATCAAACTATTCTTTAATACCATATTTGTCATAAATTTTTTTTACTTCACCGTCTAAGCGCATTTTATTTAACGTTTTATCTAATTTATCTTTTAAATCAACATGAGAAGACTTTTTTGACATGGCATAGTAAACATCTTCATATTCTTCATGTTTAAATAAAGCAATAGAATAATTTGTGAAAGTCATTTTATCAAAATATTTTTTTAAGGATAAAAAATCTCTAATAGCCATAACTTTAAATCTTTTATTTATAAACATCAAAGACATATTTTCATCGTCTTTATAATATAATTTTTCAATAGTATTGTCATTATTGAATTTTTCAAAGTAATAAGTCCCTCTTTTAACAGCAATGGGATATTTTTTTAGATCATCATAATTTTTAATAATATTTTCTTCACCTTTTGGGACAATAAAACTAACAACTTTATTTATTTTTGAAATAGGTCCAAGAAAGTATGCATATAATTCCCGTTCTGGAGTTTTTGAAAACCGTGGACATAAGTCGACTTTACCATGTTCTAAATCTATTAAAGTTCGGGTAAATGGTGCTTCAATAAATTCAATTTTGACACCAATGTTTTTTCCAGCTACTTCAATTATCTCAATTAAAGGGCCTTTAAATATATTATTATCAATTATGAGTTCTGGAAATCTATCCCTGACATGCATGGAAAGAGTCACAGTTTCAATTGCATAAGCAGTAACACAGATATTTATTTGGAAAAAGCTAAATATAATTGGTAATAAAAGTTTCATATTAACCCTAGAATTAATTCTGTTAAGTTTAGAGTTGAAGTAACATAATACTTATTAAGAGATCTTTTATTTATTTGCTAAATTTAGCTATTTAAAAGTAAAAATAATAAATAAAATTTTCTGTTAAACCAACTGCTCCTAATATTAATTTCTATACTTCTAACAACTTATTATTTTATCATAATTAACACAATTAATAAAGTCATTGCAAATAAATAAGTCAAACTCATTACATTGTTTATTTTTTCATAAAATTTATATTAATATTTTTTAATTTTTCCAAAATCCTTTTCCAATATTTTATTCTTTCATTTTTTTAGAGAGATTCTTTCATTTTTTTTTAAATTCCAGATAAAAATATTTTTTTATTAATACATTAAATAATTATATTTTTAAAAATCTAGGAATTATAGATACTTATTTATTTATAAAATTTAATTATTTTGTCTATGGAACTTTAATAATTTTTTCTGTGACATATGTTGTTTTTTAAAAAAAAATTTGTACTATTATGTAATAATAATTTTATATTTAGTGGAAAGAATAAACATTAATTAATTGTGAGGAATTTTATGTTAAATAATATTTTAATAAAAGATTTTAAAATGATCAGACCAAAATATGAAATTAATCAAACAGATTATTCTAAGCTAAATTGCGAAATTTTATATCAATCATATTTAAAAAAGAGTAACAATAAAGAGTGTAAAGAAACAAAGAAAAAAATTCTTGATGATATTGAATACTTTATGTGTAAACCTGATAGATTGAAAAAACGAGCATTTTTTTGTCCTGATTTAATTGTAGAAAATCCAGAAGACAGAAAAATTGCAAATACGCTAAAAAATGAATATGGAAGTAATTTAAAAGAAAGAATGGAAGTTTTTAAAGAAATTTCATTAGAAGTTTTTGAAAAAATTTATGAAGCTAGTAATGATAATCAGCCAAATATTTTAGTATTCACTACAAGTGTTGGATATATAGCGCCATCTCCAGCACAGCTATTTTTGGCTAATAAAGGCTGGTACAATACCAATGTTTTCCATGTTTTTCACACTGGCTGTTATGGGGCTTTTCCTGCAATTAATATAGCTTCTTCACAAATAGCTTTTAGAAATAGCGTTCATAACTCGTATGAAAAAGCAAATATTGTGCATTTAGAAAGTAATTTCATTCATTATAATCCTAGTAATCAAAACCCTGCACAATTGATAAATCATAGTTTATTTGCTGATGGTGCAATTAAATATTCAGTAGAATTAGATAATGGAACAAATACAGCAAATTCATTAAAGTTGGTTTATAGTTTTGATAAAATAATTCCTAATACTCAACACGCAGTTAATTTTAAAGTTGATGACATTTCATTTTTTAATGAAATGTCCAAGTATTTAGCTGATTTAGTGATTGACAATGTTACTGAATATCTCCATGAATTTTGTTACAAAGCAAAAGTTGATTTTAATTTTTTATGTGAAAATGCTGTATTTGCTTTGCACCCAGGCGGACCAAAAATTTTAGATGGTATAGTAGACAAATTAAAATTAAAGCCTTGGCAAGTTGAAAATAGCTATTATGTATTTGAAAACTATGGAAACATGTCAAGTGCTACGCTGCCCCATGTTTTACAAAGAATTTGTGAAAATGATAGTTACAAAGATAAATATGTTTTTGCTTTAGGCATGAGTCCAGGCTTGACAATTGGTAGTGCATTATTTAAAAGACTATAAAATAATGCACTACTCTAATGTAAATTAGTATCTATAATTTTCAGCTTTATATGGTCCTTCGACGCTGATATTTAAATATTCAGCTTGCTTATTTGATAAACGAGTTAATTTCACACCTAGTTTGTCTAAATGCAAGCGTGCTACTTCTTCATCAAGTTTCTTAGGTAAAGTGTATACGCCAACATTATATTTACTATTATTTTGCCATAATTCTAATTGTGCTAGCACTTGATTAGTAAAGCTATTGCTCATTACAAATGCGGGATGTCCAGTTGCACAACCTAAATTTGCTAAACGTCCTTCAGCTAGTAAAATAATTTCATGCCCATCTGGAAAACGGTATTTATCTACTTGTGGTTTAATATTTGTTTGTTGAATGCCTTTAAACGCTTTTAATCCAGCTACATCAATTTCAATATCAAAGTGACCAATATTTAATACTAAAGCTTGATCACGCATACTTGCCATGTGTTCTGCGGTAATAATATCACAGCATCCTGTTGCGGTAACAAAAATATGGACGTCTTTAATCGCGTCTTCTATACGGACAACTTGATATCCTTCCATAGCGGCCTGTAGAGCATTAATGGGATCTATTTCAGATATTAGAAC
>CAYSZE010000021.1:0-4494 GCA_964435255.1 uncultured Oligoflexia bacterium | reverse complement strand
AACCATGTCCTCCAGCAGGAGAAGTGCCATCATAACGTACAGCAAGGGGAAGGAAATGAAATTGAATATTTGGATATGTTACGTCATTGTTACTTCTTATAAAACCACCAGCTTCAAAATGGTTAGAAGCAGCTGCTCCTTTTCTCTGAAAAAGCCATTGGAAACCGATTTTAGGTTTATTCCACCATTTTAATGCTGGGTACATGCTAACAGGTAATTTGCATGCATGTTGGATGTAAACTTCAAGATGATCTTGTAAATTTTCACCAACTCCTGGTATGTTTTCTATTACATTTATATTATGCGATTTTAATTCATCGGCATTGCCAATCTCTGAAAGTAATAATAATTGGGGGCTGTTGATAGCACCTCCGCAACAAATAATTTCACCACCATAGACTCTTTGTGTCATACCATATCGTTGGTATTCCACACCTATTGCTTTTTTCCCTTCAAATAAAATTTTAGTTGTAAATGCTCTTGTTTTTAGTGTTAAGTTATTGCGAATATTTTTTATTGAATGCACATAGGCTCTAGCTGCTGATAATCGTCTGCCGCGATATATATTACGGTCAAATTTTCCAAACCCTTCTTGGCTATAGCCATTTACATCATGAGTTAATGGAAAGCCTGCCTGTTGAACAGCTTCAAAAAAAGCTTGAAAAAGAGGATTTGTACATGGCCCCGTTTCAAGCATAAGTGGCCCCGTAAATCCATGAAAGTGATCGGCTCCCAACATGCGCGTTTCAGCCCGATTAAAATAAGGCAAGCAATGCGCAAAATCCCAGTGTTCAAGACCCTTTTGTGTTGCCCATTTTTGATAATCTAAAGGATTTCCACGTATGTAAATCATACCATTTATAGAACTGCAGCCACCAAGAACTTTGCCACGGCCATGAAAAACTTTTCTGCCATTCATAAAAGGTTCAGGATCGGTTTCATAACACCAGTCGTACATTTTATTACCTAAAGGATACATAAGACCTGCTGGCATATGAATAAATATGTCCCAAATATAATCAGGTCTTCCTGCTTCTAAGACCAATACTTTTTGACTAGGGTTTGTACTCAGTCTATTTGCCAAAACACAACCAGCAGATCCACCACCAACTATAATAAAGTCATATTGTTTTTTTGCCATAAGGGAATTCCTTTGCATTTGAAATAGCTTTTTTTACTAAAGAATGAAAATAAGCAGTTCCATTTTCTTTTTCAGGGTTTAATAGTCCTTCTTGAAAAATTCCTACTTCAAGATTCTTTTGTACTTGCTCACATATTGCTATGTCTTCTATTGTAATTTTTTCAACAAATTTGATAAATTCAACTCTTTCATTTTCTGCTTCTGTTTCTTTAAATCTAAACTTATAAGAAAGTTTTGTTTGTTTTGGACTTAAAGGGTTTATTTGCAAAGTATAATAGCCATTTTCATAACAAGGTAGACCAAAGTTTGGAAATAACCACAACCAAAAGCCTTCACTACTTCCTGATTGAGAGCTCTTTTTTCGTTCACAGGAATGAACTGAATAATTATTTTTATTATCAATCTGATAATTTTTTAAATAAAAATCTCTATTAAATATAGGGTGAATTGTTAGACAGTGATAACATTCTTGAAAACCATCAACCCAGGTTTTCCAGTTAAAATTCCCAATAATTTCTAATTGGCCAAAAATTTTAAATTCTTGTAAATCATATTTTTTAAGCTGTAATTCCTGACTTACTGGTGAAATAAAATCTGTAAACTTGTCACAATTTGCAAAATTTAAGTTAACGAAAATTAAGTTATTAATTTTACCAATTTGAATTTCATGTAATTTAGCCGAACAATTTTCTTTTATTATATTAATATCTAACAGTGGTGCTGAAATTAATTCACCTTGGAAATTATAAGACCACCCATGATAACGGCAAGTCAAGTGTGAATTTTTCAAATTTCCTTTTTTCTCTGTTAATAAAGGTGCCGCACGATGTATACAAAAATTATGAAAGCCAACAAACTCGTTTTCTGATTTCTTTATAATTATAAAAGGATAACCAGCCATTTCTAAATTCAAATAGTCACCAATGTTTTTAAATTCGTTATCATCGGCGACATATAACCATTGTTTCTTGAATATTTCATTTCTTTCAATTTGAAATATTTCATTATCAGAGTACCAAAGAGCAGGAATAGTATTACTTAGTTGCTTATTCATAACTTATTCCTTAAGAGTAAATAGGTTGGTGTCCTATTTCTTTTGTAAACTTTTTAACTATTTCACATGTAGGATTTTCAATTAAATCTTTTGCAGTGCCAATTTGAAGAATGCGGCCTGAATCCATTATTGCAATTCTTGAACCTATACGGATGGCTTCGGAAAAATCGTGAGTCACAAAAATGATTGTCTTTTTTAAGTTATATTGCAGCTGTAATATTTCTTCTTGTAAGTGTTTTCGGTGCAGAGGATCAAGCGCTGAAAATGGTTCATCCATTAAAAGAACATCTGCATTTGTAACAAAGGCTCTTGCAAGACCAACTCTCTGTTGCATCCCGCCTGATAATTCATGCGGATATTTATGCTGCCATTCTGAAAGACCAACCAGTTTTAATTTTTCTTCTACTTGCTCTTTAATCTCACTTTTTTTTCTATTTTGAATTTCTAAAGGATAGGCAACATTTTGCGCAACAGTTTTCCAAGGCATGAGAGCAAATTGCTGAAATACCATAGAAATTTTATTTTTTCTGATTTCCATTAATTCATTTTTAGGACAATAGAGTATATCGTGGACTATATGTGAAGTAGGGTCACGAAATTGAATAGATCCTCTTATATGGCCATGATCGCGACCATTAATACCATTGAAACAACGTAACAATGAAGATTTTCCTGAACCAGAAAAACCCATGATAACTAAAATTTCTCCATGATATACCGTTAAATCAACTTTTCTGACCGCAATAATCTGATTTATTTCTTTGTGAATTTGTTCTCGTGATTTACCAGAATCTAAAGCGCTAAAAGCACGATAAGAATTTTTTCCGAAAGTAAGATCTAAATTACTTATAATAAAACAGCTATTAATCATATAACTTCACCTGTTTTCTTATTTTTTGAAATGGAGAGAATACGATCTAATAAAATTGCAATAATTACGATTGAAATACCTGCTTCAAAACCTTGCACAATATTTACAGTGTTTAATGCTTGGACTACAGGTTTTCCTAAACCTTCAGCACCAACTAATGCAGCAATAACAACCATAGAAAGCGACAACATAACGCATTGGGATATCCCCGTTAATATTGAACTTTTTGCTGAGGGAAATTCAACGCTTATTAATTTTTTCCAGCGGCTCGCACCAAATGCATCGGCAACTTCAAGTAAGGAAGGTGGCACTTTACTAATTCCTAAATAAGTCAAGCGTATTGTAGCAGGCATTGCAAAAATAATGGTTGAAAATAAGCCAGGAGCCATTCCTAATCCAAAGAGCATTAAAGTAGGAATTAAGTAAACAAACGTAGGAATGGTTTGCATTAAATCTAATACTGGCCTTAATATATAATAAACATATGGACGATGTGCGCAAAGTATACCCAGCGGAATGCCAATTAATGCAGAAATAGTGGTAGAAAAAAGAACCAAGACAATTGTTTCAATAGATTCTCGCCAGTATCCTAAATTAAAAATAACTAGTGATCCTATTGCTATTAGTAATAAAGTTTTTACGCTTCTTTTTATAATAAAAGATAAAATAAGAATAATAGATACCAGTAAAATAGGGTTTGTTATTTCCAGTTTATCAATAATTTTCCCCAGAAAATTATTAAATAAATCTGAAAAGTTTCTGAAATGGTATTCTGATGCATTTACAATGTAGTTTACCATATCCTGAACATACAGCCCGATGGGTAATTTTTCCATTTCATTCCTCCTTTATAAAATTAAGGATTCAAGGCGGCATATTTTTTTTGAAATTCATCAAAATTGAGTTCTTTATTTTCTACACTTTTAATTTCATTTAACCATGGTTTTACTTTGTCATAGTTACTTTTAATCCATATTTTAGCTGCGGCATTTGGGCTCATTTTTTTATCTAAAATTAATGACATTATGTTTTGTTCATCATTTATACTGAGATGAAATTGACGAAAAAATTTGGCAAGTTCTGGGCATTCTTTTGAAAAATTTCTTCTACTATTAATATAAACAACTGATTCTCCCTCATGTGGACCAAAAAAGTTATCACCACCGTCGAGGTACTTCATATTGATTAATTTATTCATTGTATGTGGTTCCCAGCCTAAATAAACTATCCATTTATTTCTTTTGACAGCTTGAATTACTTCCATCAGCATAGCTTGTTCGCTTGATTCAATTAATTTCCAGCTACTTAAATTAAAAGCGTTACTTTGAATCATTTTTTGAATTATTCTATTGCCATCATTTCCAGCTTCTATACCGTAAATTTTTCCATTAAATTTTTCTTTAAATTTAGTTAAATCATTGAATGTTT
>CAYSZE010000020.1:0-3777 GCA_964435255.1 uncultured Oligoflexia bacterium | reverse complement strand
TAGAATATATTGTTCGTGATGAGAGTTTGCATTGTCGTTTTGGGACAAAACTGATCAATCAATATACGACAGAAAATGCAGACATTTGGACCCCAGACTTAAAAGCTGAAGTTATAAAAAATATTGAACATGTTGTAGAACTCGAAGATGCTTTTGTTTCCGATGCTCTCCCGCGAGATATTTTGGGTTTGTCTAAAGCACAATTTGCAAAATATATCCGTTATATAGCAGATCGGCGTGTTGAAAGTATTGGTTTGGAACCAATATATGGTGAAGAAGAAACGCCTTTTCCTTGGATGAATGAAATTATGGATCTTCCCAAAGAAAAGAATTTTTTTGAAACACGAGTCACTGAATACCAAACAGGATTTGGTTTGGAATGGTAAGTGACAAAAGTTATCTAATTGATTCAAAAAAATAAAAAAGTTATTGTGAAAGAAAAATCATCTCATGAGGTTCTAAGATGAAAAAAGCCCAGTTGATTATATTTTTCTTTCTGTCTTGTCAATTTTTCTTTGTAGCATGTACTAAGGTAGATTCCGTAGACTTTATAGTTGAATTTCCAGAAATGCTAAAAAAAGAGAAAGTGGCAACTTTTTATGGTTCAGATGCTAAAAAATATTGTGAGAATTTTAGAAAAATATATGCAGGTTTTTGTGATACCATAAATCAACCATACATTAAATGTTTTGATTTAAATGAAAAAAAATACAAGCTGACTTCTTGTGAATAGGTTATTTTAATTAACACCTTTTAAAATGGTATGGTATAAAATTGGGGTTATAGAACAATAGCTCTGATTTAAGGTGTTACAATGAATAATACTACGGAAATTTCAACATGGAATCTTGAATTAAAAAACTATTTAAAAGATTTTTCTTATGATGCAGGCTTACCTATCATTATTTTAATTATTTGCTGTATTTTATTGTGGTTGTGTATTGGCAAAAAAATAACTAAAATATTAGTCACTTTTTCAACATTTCTAATTGTGATATTTTGTTTTAAAAAAACACCTGAAATTATATCTAAACCGTTACTTTTTGAAAATAATAAGAATGAGAAGTTAGTTAAAGTTGATAATTTAATTATCCCACAAAAATTACCAGCATGTGTTCAAGCTGCAAAAGCTATTATTGTTTTAGGTGCTGGCGTTTATCAAGAAAATTTACCAGGTATAAATACACAATTAAGATTGTTGGGATTATCTCAGTTATTCAAAAAAATGGATAAAAATGAATTAATTAAATTACAAATGCCAATAGTATTTACTGGTGGTTATACAAATAAAAATGTTCATCAAAGTGAAGCCAATGCAATGAAAATATTTTTAAACTATTTTTATACTAAAAAAAATGAGCTAAATATTATAACTGAAAATGAAAGTAAAAATACCTATCAAAATTCGGCTTTTTGTCACGAACTTTTTGAGAAATATAAAATAGAAAAAAAGGTTGTTTTAATAACGAATGACTTTCATATGTTTAGAGCAAAAAGGACATTTGAAAAACAAGGGTTTCAGGTTTGTCCCTTATCAATACTTTCGTATGAGACAGAAGGTTCAGGAGTGTTTAACTTTAGCAATGCACTAAGCTCCGTCAGTTTAATGAATGAATATGTTGGAATTATTGGGTATGTCTGGAAAGGCTGGTTAAAAATTTAGCTTGCATTACAAATAAATCCCTAGCAAATTTCCTTGATTGCATTTTCAAAACAAAGATGTTAGTTCCAAACTCGCATGAGAAGGAGTTTTCTATATGAGTAGTATGTATGATACCAGAGACTTTAGAAGAGGGTTAAAAGTTTTAATGAATAATGACCCTTGGGTAATTGTTGATTTTCAACATGTTAATCCCGGAAAAGGGGCTGCCTTTACAAGAGCAAAGGTTAAAAATTTAAGAACAGGACAAGTTGTAGAGCATAACATTAAAAGTGGTGATAAGCTTGAAAAACCTGATGTTGAAGAAAGAAGCATGCAGTTCTTATACAACGATGCTGATGGTTACAATTTCATGGATACAGCTAATTATGAACAAATTTCTTTAACTAATTCAGAAGTTGGTGATACAAAAAATTACTTAGTAGAAAACTCAGTTATTAAAGTTGTATTTTTTAACACTAAACCCATAGGTGTAGAAACAGAAACCTTTGTTGAGCTGAAAGTTGTTGAGACCGCGCCTGGTGTTAGAGGGGATACAGCAACAGGTGGAAGCAAACCAGCAAAACTCGAAACAGGGCTTGTCGTTAGTGTTCCTTTTCATATCAATGAAGGAGACATTTTGCGAATAGATACAAGAGAAGGTGTCTACGTCGATAGAGTCAATAAAAAGTAATTTAATGTTATTGTTTTTATCATGAAGCTGGTCAGGGTTTTCCACCAGCTTTTTTATTATTAATTATTCTTTTTAGAAAAGTAAGTGGCAGAGATTCTTTCACAAGCTATTGACATTACTAAAGGAAATATGGAAATCTGATGTTGTTTTTAAAAAACTTTTCACGTCCGTAAATTGGGTATAAAAATATATTCAAACCTTCTAAATATCGGATGAAGGTTACTTTTAGAGGAATTAATAAAATGATTGATGTTAATAAAATAGAGAAGTTAATGTCTTTGATGGCTAAACATGGTTTTGATGTTGTGCAAGCAGAATCTTCTGGAGAAAAAATATCGCTTGCTAGAAATGTTGCGCAAGCAACACTTTTTAATACAACAGCATCTCAATCTGTATTGCCTCATAATTCAATAGCGGCAGCTTCTCGAAATATTCAGACTGCGCAAATGGCTATGGAATCTGCAACAGAATTAGAGCAAACATCCTCTCTTCAAACTCATTCTAAAGAAGAAAGCAAACAACCAGCTAAAAAACTACCCGATGGCATAACAATAACAAGCCCTTTTGTAGGCACCTTTTATCGTTCGCCAAATCCAGAAGCACCTCCGTTTGCAGAGTTAGGGGCAAAAATCAGAAAAGGCCAAGCTCTATGTATAGTGGAAGCTATGAAATTAATGAATGAAATTGAATCTGAAATGGATGGCGAAATAGTTGCTATTTTGGTTGAAAATGCAAAGCCCGTTGAATTTGGAACTCCTTTATTTATTGTAGCTCCAGCTGTGTAATTATAATCGAAAGAAAAAATTATGAAAAAAATTCTTATTGCGAATAGAGGTGAAATAGCAGTTAGAATCATACGGGCTTGTCGAGAATTAGGGATAAAAACTGTTGCCATATATTCTCAAGCCGATGCGCATAGCTTACATGCAAAACTTGCTGATGAAAGCATATGTATTGGTCCTGCTGAAAGTAAAAAAAGTTATTTGCATATTCCTGCTATTATAGCTGCTGCAGAAGTTAGTGGAGCAGATGCTATTCATCCTGGCTATGGTTTTTTATCTGAAAATGCGCATTTCGCCGAAGTGTGTGCAAAATGTAATATCACATTTATCGGTCCTACTCCTGACCAAATGCGAAAATTAGGTGAAAAAGTAGCGGCAAGAGATGTTGCTAGAAAAGCAGGCCTTCCTTTTTTACCAGGTTCCAAATCTGCAATAGAAAATATAGAGACAGCAAAGAAAACTGCCAAAGAAATAGGTTTTCCCGTCATTTTAAAAGCTAGTGGTGGCGGTGGTGGCAGAGGTATGAAAATTGTTCATAAAGAAGCTGATTTAGAAAAAGCTTATTTTACTTGCCGGCAAGAAGCGGGAGCGGCATTTGGAAATTCAGAAGTCTATTTGGAAAAATACCTTGAAAATCCTCGGCATGTTGAAATTCAAATTAT
>CAYSZE010000019.1:0-18513 GCA_964435255.1 uncultured Oligoflexia bacterium | reverse complement strand
AAAAAACTCCACTCATAATTGCATTTCTAAAAAAAATTGTTAAATGTATGGCAATGTAATAGATTCTATATAAAATGAAAATATAGAATCTTATTTGTTTTGTGTAGAAAGTATATGATTAATCAAACAAGCTCAGCACTAAATATAAAGCCAAAGTATGCATGTTCTCATTTATCTATAGGACTAGGTATTGTAATAGGACAAATAAGTATAATATTATTTCCTATAATTTTTTCTTCTTACTTTCCTTTTAAAAATAATCTTTCTTTTGTGTTTTTTGCCGTATTCTTTATTTGTTTAAGTGGTACAAGAATGCGTGCATTAGGGAATATTATTCACGAGTGTAGTCATTTTAATTTTGTAAAAAGCAGGAGAAATAATTATTATATTGGAAAAATTTTATCTATTGTAGAATTTTCATGCTTTGATAAATATTTAAAAGATCATTATTCGCATCATAAATATTTAGGTGATTTAAAATATGATGAAGATTTTAAATCGAGACAGTTTATTGGGATATGTAAGAAACAAAAAATATCTTTAAAGTCAATTATATTAATTGTTTTTTCGGTACGGAATTGGTTTTTTATTTTAAAAACATCGTTTACTATTAATTGTAAAGATCGTTTAACTAATATTATTAGAGTTATTTATATATTAACTTTAATAATATTGAGTTTTGTCTTTGGTTTTAAATTAATTTTTCTTTTTATTATATTGCCATATATGACTTCTTATCAATTATTTAAAATATTTTCTGATTATTTAGATCACGGTGGTTTGTATCATCATCATAAAAAAGAATATAAAACTCGCAATCATTATTTTTCTTTGGCTTTATTAAACTGGCTTTTTTTTCCTAGAAATGATTGTTACCATTTAATACATCATTTGTACCCAACAGTCCCAACAAATTATCTTCCTGAAATTCATATATTTTTATTGAATTCTAATTCGGAATATGCAAAACGTAGACATAAAATATTTTAGCATTAAGGCCAAAGAAGATATTGGCTACCAAAAGGATCTTTTCCTTCCCTAATGTAATGTAATGCTGATTTGTCTTTGAGTTCGACGTCATCGTATGGCAAGAAAGTATAGTCTCCATTAGACTTTTCAATGGTTAATGTATTTGGCTGACGCGCATTTATAGCTTTAATTTCGACTTTATCGCCTTTGTCCCAATCGTCGCCTTTTTTGCGCGAAATGGTGACTTCGTCACCTTCTTCTAAATCGTGCAATTTAGGCGGTGGCACTCTGCGGATGGTTTCTTTCACGCCATCTTTATAATATTCGACATTATAAGGTGTCCGATCATATACTGGCAAAACCACAGATCTCTCCCTTAATAGGCAATAATTGCCTGAGGAGAGGATCGGAATATTTTATGTAAGGCTTAAAGATATGAAAAAATTTAAATTTATCATCCTTTTATTGCTAAACATTTTGTTAATCCCAATTTACTTTTCCTTTTTGGGAGTGAGTTTTATTTTGTCTTTTTTGCCTATTTTTCCATCACAAACAGCAAAACAGAATTTAAAACAACAGTTAAATATCACTGGTTTCAAAGCTAATCTTTTAATTACACAAGTTTATATGAACTATTTGTATTACGTTATTGAAGCTGTTCTATTTGACTTTTTGCGCATTAATCGCTGTGAATTTAGTGAAGACTTTAATTTTATAGCTTTTTATTCTGAATTGGCAAAAAAATACCCTGCGTTAAATGAAAAGGGGATTGTTTATCTATTATCACATATGGCTAATGTCGAAATGTATTCGTTACCTGTGACTCAGGAAGTGATCCGTGGCAATCACAATATGTTGTATGCTTTAGCGCAACCCTCTAAATTTCCTTGGATCAATCGCTTATTAAGTTGGTACCGTCTGCGTCCAGGGATGGGAATCTTGTGGACGGATAAATCGTTATTTTCAAGAATGGAAAGGCTTATACAGTCTGGTAATGCTTCTTTTTGCTTATTAGTCGATCAAAAACCAAAAAGTGGTGGTTTATTTATTCAATTTTTTAATGATTTTGCAGCTTTCCCGACATCTGGCGTGCGGATGTGTATGAATCAGGGGATGGTCATTGTCTATGCTGCCGCTTACCGGGTTTTTCCAGGATTTATAAAACTAAAAATGCAAAGTGGGAAAAACACTCATCTCGCAAAAAATGCAATGTCTTTTTATCAGCAAGTTTATGCAAGTGATGAGCATTTACAACCAGCTTCTTTGTTAAATAAACAAGAAATTAAAGAACGAGAAATGAATACGGCAATAGAAATGTCATACTTTGCTAAATGGATTGAAGCGGAAATAAAAAAACACCCTAATCAGTGGTGTTGGGACTATCGGAAATGGTCGCGAAAACCCAACTATCTTAATTAAGGTGTCTATTTTTATGTGATTTAAATAATTTCACGTCCTGCTATGGTTCCAGCGGTACGACTAGAACAACCACAAGTTCTGTTGCCAGCGGATTCAAACATAGAGCCGCAGGTTAAACAACGGCGGACACGAACATGAATAGGAGATAACCCAGCAAGACGTCTTGCTATGTTTTTCTGCTCTATATCTTTAATAACGCTTGGAGGAAGAGTTTTTACGCGTTGCCCATTTTCGTATCTTTCGCCATTGGCAAGTTCAGAAGCTTGACTACTTTGTGTTTCCTTATTCAAAGTATATTCTTGGCTATTTGAAAGTGCGCTACAACGTTGTTTGTGTGAAAACATACTAACCTCATTGTATGTGTTTTGGAATATTTATAAGATAGGGGTTGTTTGGGCATTTCTGCCTGAAAAGTGAAAACTAAATGAGTTTTAGATAAACTTCTTTGATTTGGATCAAAAATAATTATGATATTTAATACTTTTTTAATAAAAACTAAAAAATACAAATTGTTACGACTTCTCGGTATTCTCATCTTTTTCTGCTTTACGGCGTGCCGCTCTACAAATGAGACTGAAGAAAAATTTTTTAATCAATTTTCAAGCACTTACGGAACAAAATTAGATAAAAACCCTTTAATAATGCATTCTTATCTTGATATTAACCCTTATAAGGAAACGGGGTTTGCTTGGGCACCTTTTGTTTTGCCCAATGAGAACTGGATGTCGATAAGACCCTCTGATTATTTAGTAGGGTATTGGAATGGAATAAATAATCCTATATTACCTCCAGATCCTGGTATTTGTCGTATACTGGATGATTCCGAAATAATAAATTTACCTAAAGGTGAATTAAAACTGATCGAGTTTTATTCAAATAGCTTAGCTCCGCATCATGATGAAAAAAAATTATTTTTTTTATTAAGTTCTGAAAGCAAAAAACCTTTTGCTATGATTCGAATGAATAGTGAAGGAAAGGCGAGTTGTTTTATAGCCCTAAAAAAATATGTTGTTTCTACTGGCTATGGGGAACTTAGAAGAGAATTTGAAGTCAATGGGAATGAGAGTAAAGTAAAAGTCCCATTTTTTGATAGTTCTTATGTAAAAGTCAGTGCAAAAGAAACTAATGGGATTCAAATTGGCGATCTAATACGTATTGGTAGATCATTCTCAGTCAATAATGTTAAAAAAATTGAAGAAAATTTTCAAGAAGGTGGGTTTTTAATCCCATCAAAAGTGCGTGGTGATCTTTATACAGTAGCTAATATTCAATCAAAAAGAATGAATGTCGATGAATATCAAAAAACAACAGTATTAATTGGTGATAAACCTTTTGAGTTACAACTAGAACCTGCATTATATACATTTGCGGTATTAAGAAAAAATAAACTAATTTGTCTTAAACAAGTTGAATTAACTGAGAATGAAATTTTTGAATTGTCATGCAGTGGTGAAGAAAAAATTTCCATAGAAGTAGAACAAGACAGCAATAGTATTATTTGGGATACAACTATATTGCCAGCTCAACTCACAGAATCAAATTCTTTTTTAAGTTGGTTGTTTGCAAATGAAAAAGTTTATTTGCCAAATTTTAATTTTATGAACCAAGATTTTGAAGCTAAAAAAGAATTAGAGCAGGAAGTAAATAAGCGTTTTGCTATTATAGCTAAACATCCAGATAAAAGTATTGTTACATTTAATAGTAATTATCTTATTAATCAATATGACTCTTTAACTGAATTAAATAATTTCGATATTAATAAAATATACTTAGGTGTGACAGGAAAAATGAATAATACAAATATCTCCTATTTACGTAGAGATAGTCAAAATTTACCTTTTCTTGGGATCCCTTTAGGTGGAATTGGAGAGCAAAATTTAGCACAAAATTCAGTACCATTTTCTGCCTTTACAAAATTAAATAGAATTATATTACGACCAGAATTTATAAAATATGCAAACGTACAGGCAAGTAATGGCGTTACTTTTAGTATATTTGAACCTTTAACAACTCAGAATAATGAAGGTATGTTTTCAAGTTATGTACAACAAAAATTTCGTTTAAGAGTGGCTGTTCCTGAATGGAATGCAACAAATATTGTTGAAATGTATGTAAATGGTAAATTAAGAAGAAGATGGATATTGGATCGTGGTGATGTTAGCAAACCTTTTTCAGCTAGTTTTGAAGAGAATATAATGGAATTTAAGGCATTTACTGTTAGGTGGGTGGCTTGGGGCGATGAATATTTACCTGATTTTTTGGTCGGTACGCATAATAGCCAGCCATTTGCTATAACACGAGATTTTTGTATTGATTATATTGGTGATGGCATTTGTCATGTGGAGAAAGAAAAATGATAAAATATTTGCATCCAGAATTAGAGTTTGATTGTAATTGGCGCAAAAAAATTATTGCAGAGCAAGATCCTAAAGGTTTCGCAAATTTAATCGATTCCACAAATTTAAAACAAAATGTGTCGACTAACGAAATAGAAAAACTATGCCAAGAAGCAATAACTTTTCAATTTCGCTCTGTTTGTATTCCGCCGACTTACGTCAAAAAAGCAGCTGAAATGCTAAAAAACACAAATGTACGGATATGCACTGTTATTGGTTTTCCATTAGGATATCATTCTACAACAAGCAAATTAATAGAAGTTGAAGAAGTCATTGATGATGTTCATGAACTTGATTTTGTTCAAAATGTTACTTTTGTAAAAAATGGTGATTATGATGCCTTAAAGCGAGAGTTTTCTGCCATTATGACTGTTGCGCAAGAACGATTGGTTAAAGTTATTTTAGAAACGGCTTTGCTGACTGCTGATGAAATTTACAAATGCTCATTATTAGCTGCTCATAGTGGTATACATGTCATAAAAACCTCTACAGGATTTTCGACAAGGGGAGCTAGTTTAGAGGATATTGAAATTATAAAAAATGCTTTAAATGGTTATCAACAAGAAACGGGAAATGTAGTAGGAATAAAGGCTAGTGGTGGGGTTCGTTCGCTTGCCGATGCTTTTATTTTTATAAAAGCGGGAGCGACAAGAATTGGTACCAGTGGCGGTGCTGATATTGTGCAAGGACGTTTCAGTCATTCAATGTATTAATTAAGAAGGCAGATTATGCAAAGTACAGAAAACAATTTTAAATATGTAACTAAATTAAATTTATTTACTATTATTCTAGCTATTATTGGCTTTTGCGTTTCTTTATACTCTTTAGTTGTTCATTTACAGGTGACTTTTAAAAGTGGTGGTAAACAACTATGTGATATCAACTCTACTGTAAGTTGTTCAGCGGTGATCGGAAGCTCCTATGGAGAATTTGCTTCTATCCCTTTAGGTGCTTATGGGATGACTTTTTTTGCTATCATTTTATCTGCAGCTATTTTACCTAAATTAACACAACTCAGTCGTAAATGGTTAGCAAATTTAGAAATGTTTTTGGCAACTGTTGGTTTTATAAGTGTACTTGGTTTAGCGTATATTTCATATTTTAAATTACAATTAGTTTGTCCAGCATGTTCCATTGTTCATGTCACTATTGCATTGTATGCGATTCAAAAAATATATGAGTTTATAAAAACTAAAAATGAAGCAATGGGACCGAAGAACGATGCCTTTATTCGTTTTATGGCAGTTTCTTTATGCCTTGGAATACCTCCTTTGGTCATTGGCTTAGTATCACCTATTATTGCCCCTTACTTTATGAGCCAAGAAAAAGTAGAAAATAATAGCAGCGATAAAACATCAGTGCCAACAAATAATTCTTCAGTTACAAATAATGTAGAACAAAAGATAGATTTAATGAATTTTAATAAAACTAATTTTGTTGGCAATGGCGAAGATTATCGGAGAGGAAATGACGCAGCAAGAGTGGTTGTTCAAGTCTTTTCTGATTTTGGGTGCCCTCATTGTCGGATTGCGACTGAAGGAATGACGAAAGCGCAAGACGCTATTGGGTTAGATAAAGTTGTAATTGTCTATCGTTTTTTTCCATTAAGTAACAAATGTAACCCTTATATACCTAGTCCTGGTGCCTATCCTTATGGTTGTACTCTTGCTGAAGCAGCTCGTTGTGTTGGTCAGCAAGGAAAATTTTGGGAATTTAAAACTTGGGGCTTTGAAGGGCAAAACTGGAATAATTCACAAAGAGCAGAAAATTTTTCTTTAGAAGGTATGAAAAAACGAGTTGCAGAAATGGGGCTAAATGTCGGTGCTTTTGAGCAATGTATGAATAGTCATGTTGAATTACAAAAATTGAAAGACGATGCTACGATAGCAAACAAAATTGGTATTGAAGGGACTCCTTTAATTCTCATTAATGGCGTTCAGTATAATGGTGATCATAGTCCTGAAGCATTTATGAAAGCTTTTACTCAAGCAATTAAATAGGTAATTTAATTTTGCATAGCTTATTTTTAGTGTTTAAATGGTTACAAACAAAATATGTTCAAATTTTAGTTGCTGTTGTTTTACATATTATAGTTATTGGAATTGTTTTATTATACAATACAAAGAATCCTTTAAAACTGAGAAATATTAAACAACAACAGCAAATAATAAATTTCAGAATTGTTGAAAAACCTAAAACACCAAATATACAAAAAGTAAATAATGTTCCTGATAGGAAGGCACTTGAAAATAAATTACCAAAAGAATCTGCAGCTAAAAATTTAAAAAAAAATAAAAATGAAACTAATAGAGAACCTCCTCCTGATAAAAAAGGAAGTTCTGAAAAAGAAGTTTTAATAAATAAAAATACAAAAAGAAAAACGGAGATAATATTAGATAATAATATAAAAAAAAAGCTCTCTTACCAAGATTTATTTCCTAATTTTTCTGAAAAAGCTCAAATTGTAAATGAAATAGCTAGAGATGATCATCATATACAGTCAAAAAGTTCCAAAGAAATTAAAGTTTTGACAAAACTTGCACAACTTAAACAAGAATTGGAATTAAATCACTTGTATTTACCAGAAGTATTAATGAAAATGTATCAAACAGCTAAAATAAATGGGGCAATTCGTAAAAAAAATACAGAATGGATAGTGAATAAAATACAAGGAAAAAATTCGTATTTTAGAGCTTACTTTTATGAATTTTTAAATGAGCTTATTACAAACCAAAATTTATTAAAACAACTCAATGAACATAAAATAAACAGTGTTAGTTTCACATTTGTATATAATAAAAAATATTCTCTTGATGAAGAGATTGGTTTAAATAAACAGATAAATATTGAAAATGATCAAATTATTTATCATTTTAATCTTATTGAAAAACCTAAAGGCTATGATGTGATTGAAGGTGGGGTTAATTTTTTTGCATTAAAAGATCATATATTTGAAGCTATTTCACCTACTGAGTTTGATCTCAAGCCTGAAATAAATAAATTAAAATCGTCACAAGCTTTTTACTCAGACATTTATATAAATTAATTTAAATAACACTATTCTTATCCAGGAGGCCAAGATAAATTGCGACCACCTAAAACATGACAGTGCATATAATATACAGTTTGGCCACCATGTTCACCGTTATTAAAAACCAGTCTGTATCCAGACTGAGCAATTCCAGTTATTTCAGCAACTTTTTTTGCTGCAAAAAGAACTCTGCCCATTTGTTCTATATCTGTTTCTTTAGCTTCAGCAACGTTAATAATTTTTCGTTTAGGAATAATTAAAACATGGACGGGAGCTTGCGGATGAATATCATGAAATGCGAGGGTAAATTCGTCTTCGTAGACGGGTTTGCAAGGGATTTCTCCAGCGATTATTTTTTCAAAAATAGTTGTTTCACTCATTTTATACTTGCCTCTATTTGAAGATAGGTCATTCTAAAAGACAAATTATCTTAGCATAAATAAAGCAAACAGCCAATGTAATTTTAAAATTATCAAACAGTTATTTTCTTCGCAATTGGAAACATTAACTAATTTTCTTTCATTAAAACAAAGGAAGTGTCATTAAGATTTAAATGAATACTCTTATAGTTTTGTATTATAATTCTGTTTTCATTCGTATTAGCATAATTTGCAAAAATAATTGTATTAATAGGTTTGTAATTTGGCTCAAATTCTTGCAGAAAAAATTGTTGGCCAGGGACAAACTCAAAAGTCAAAATTTGTATTTTATCATTCAAAGCATAGTCATTAATATATTGTTCTTTTTTAATGAACCAATTTGCAGCGGGCATTTTTTTAAATTCATCAATTAACTTTTCATCAAAAATAAAAATAATATCTACAGGAATTGCTGTGTTATTATTAACTTTATCTGCAATTGATGCATTTAAATTCATTTTAGGTATAATACAACTAATAAAAAATAGGCTAGTAATAATGTAAATACATAAAATTTTAAATTTCATACTAATCATTCCTAATATTATACTTAATAAGTATTGCTTTATATAAATACGTTTTTTTTATTTGCTTAAGAACTTTATTAAATTCGCGGAATTTGTTTTTGTTTAATGAATTAACTAATGAAAAAGATGCTTTAATTGATAATGAATTAGTTAACTCTACATCTTTTCTTTCAATAGTGTTTAATTCAGGAAATTTTTTCTTATATTTTTCAATAACATACTCACAAGTGATTTTATCACAAATAAAATAATCTATTTCATTGAAGTAAACTTTTAAAAGAGCATTTAAGTAGTTATTATTTCCAAGCACATGTGTAACCTCAAAATTTTTATTCTGTGATAAATTTTTATCGCTGTAACCAGGAGGGACGCCTACTCGAATTTTTTGACTATAATTTTGCGAATAATCGTATTTTTTTCTAAAAAATACTAAATTCATTTTAAATAATTGCTCGCTATCTAATAAATTATTTTTATTATAATTATCTGTATTATTGTGTAATAAAATATTATAATATCCTATTTCTGTTTTTTGAATAGCTTCAGCACATTCACTTATATAGTACTGATAGTCTAAATTCATATAGGAAAAAATAATGTCAAGAAGTTCAACTTCAGCGCCATGAAATTTACTGTTTTCATAAAAATAATAAGGAGGGTTATGGCAAGAAACAACTTTTATTTTATTTTGTTCTTGTGCAAAAACAAAATTAAAAATAAAAGAATATAAAATTAAAGCAATTTTATAAAATTTTTTCATATAACACCCTATGCCATATATTATTAATAATATTGCTTTAAAAAAGAATAAATTTAATAGAACCAATTATCTAACGCTAGGAAATTTTTTCTTAGTTAAGTTTTAAAACTAATGCGAACATATTTAGAGGTAATAATTTAGGATATATTATGAATATTTCTCTTTTCAAGTCGAAAAATATACAAAATTTTGAGAAATATTGTTATGATCTCACTATTTATGAGAAAAATATTGATAACAAATATAAAGAGTTATTTGGAAATAATAAAATATCTGAGAATAATGCTGAGGCACAAAATTTTTATATATATTTAAAAGATACTTGGAATGAAATATATAAAAGTATAGTTAATTACATTTCAGAGAATATTTCTCAGGATAAAATTAGTAATAAGTCTTATTCAGAATACCAATATGCAATGATTTCATTAACAGATGAAGTCTTTTTAAGAAAAAATAATGAAATTTCTGATTTTTGGCAAGATAATACTTTAGAATATAATTTTTATGGAACTCGTTCGTCTGGAACAATTATTTTTGAAAAAATAGAAAAAATAATAAATGAAAATGACGTTTTTCACTCAGAATTAGCATATGTTTATTTAATTGTATTAGGACTTGGATTTAAAGGGAAATATCAAATTATTAAAGCTGAAGATAAAACAAAATATTACCAAAAAGAGTTGTATAGAATTTTTAATAATTCTGATAAGTATATTGAAAAGTCTGAATTGTGTTTTTCAAATTCTTTAAATATTCCTAAAAATATTAAAGAGATTTTTTTGCCCGATATTAAAAAATGGTATTTTTATATATTTATCACAATAGTTGTGTATTTAGTGATTTCAAGTACATTATGGATTTTTTTAACATCAAAGTTAACAGATAAAATAGGTAAATATAATATGATACTTAATGAGATGATTAAATGATAAACAATTTAAATAAATTATTAAGTCAAAATCCTATTTTTTTCTTTTTAATTTATTTCTCTATTTTATTTGTCATTTTTATTTTCTTATTTATGATTTTTTATTGGATATTTTTTAAGTTAAAAAGAAAAAATAAAAAAAAGCCTTTAAAAATAAGAAATATTTCTATTGAGAAAAAAAATAACTCAACCTTATTTTCAAAGATAAATATTTTTAAGAGCGATAAATTTTATAATAATTTAAAGGCAATAATTCATAAGTTAAAGGGAGAATACAGTTCTAAATATTCAGCTAATTTTGTCTTAAGTTTAGGTCTATACGCAGAGACAAAAAGAAATATTTTTAGAAATCCAGATCTGGTTGTAAATAATGAAGAGAAAATTGAAGATTTACTAGAAATAAAGACAATTGATGATACTCTGTTAATAGATATAGATCAGAAAATTTTGTTTAAAAAATTTGGTATAAGTAACTATAGAAAACATTTAAAAAAAATAATTAATACAATAACTAAATTTAACTACTTAAAGCCTGTTTCATCTATAATATTAAAAATTCCGATTACAGAAGTTTTGCAAATATATGACCAGAATATAAATATCAAAAAAGAAAAAGTTAAATCATTAGCATTACAATATCAAAGTCTGCTTAATTATATTCAAAATATATCAGGATTAAAAATACCTGTTTATATTTTTATAACAGAATTAGAAGAAGTTTATGGATTTAATGAATTTGTTTCTACTTTATCAGAGGAGCAAAAAAACGAAATATTTGGTTGGTCTAACCCTTATGATCTCGAAGCAATTTATAAAGAAAATTTTTTCGATGAAGCTATGGCAGAAATTCTGCTTAAATTAAAATTATTCAATATAGATAAACAAATTACTGATGAATCTAATACATTTAACAAAAATATTATTAACTTTCCATACGAATTGCAAATTTATTTGAATGAATTGCGTGAGTTTGTAAATATAATATTTGATAATAAGTCATTTAATCATAGTTATGCTTTTAGAGGTATTTATCTGACAGGTTATGAGAGTAGCATTGCTAAATCACCTATTAAAGCTAAATACGTAGTAGAGGAAATAATTGCTGAAAATAGTTTAATGCAAGTTAACAAAAGTCTATTTGTTAATATGCTATATTTAAATAAAATAAAAAAAGAAATTAAATTAAGTTCACCAACGTTTAATTATTTTTTAAGCGCGCAAAGGTATGCTCTATTACCAAAAATATTTTTGCCAGTATTGATCGTTTTTACTTTATTTAGTAATTATAATTATTTTGGTAAAGTTAAAAAATATGTGGAATTATCTGAAAAAAATTCTACATATTTTACATCTTTCATAGATAAAAAATTTGAACAGAATAAAGTTGTTTTTAGTAATAATGATATAAGTATTAAAAATGTTATTTATCTTTTTGATATTTATGGAATATTCTTTTCTAGTGATATGAAAAGTATTTTGCATCCAATATCTTATATTTCAAGTTTAAATTATAATATTGATTATTTTTACTCAAGTCTTATTAGGTACTTTTTATTAAAACCAGTTAAATATTACTTAATAAATAAAAACAAAAGTTTATTAGCAGATAACTATAAAGTTAATATTGACTACAATGATTATGATATTAATATATTAGAATTAAAAGATTTATACTATTTTACGGAATCGACTTGGAAAAATGAAAACTACATTGAAATATATAATAAATTAAGTGATAAAATAAATATACCAGAAACGACTAAAATACTTAATTACACATTAGGAGCGGACTTAACTGATTTGTTTGATAAATACAATATAAACTATCAATTAAATCAAGACACTCATAATGACACTCTTGATTTACGAGGAATTAAACCAGATTTTAATAAGAAGTTTAATGATCTTCTTTCTTTGGCAAAGGCGGGAATAGAAGGAGATTTGTCGTTATTTGATTTATCAAATAAAGCAGTAGAGAGAATTGACAATATAGAAAAAGATTTAACTATATCTACTGCACAAAAGAAATTTAATGAAATTTATGAAATATTAAATAAATTAATTGACAATTCTTTTAGTGTTGCAAAAGGTGGTAACCTTAATATCCCTGCAAATTTACAGAATCCTATTGAACGTATTCGCATAGTTATACAAAAATCAGTTTTATTAAGTGATGAAAAATCTGCACAAATTTATGAAAATAAAATAAAAGATGCTATATCTCTTAGAAATAGTAAGTCGTTAACTTTTAGTTCTCAAATTTTAGGACCGATATTTTTAGCTAAAAAAGCAGATAAAAATAAAAATGAAAACGAAATAGTGATTTCGCCTATTATAACAGAAAGTATTGGTATATTTGATAAATTTAAAGAAAAAAGTTATGTGCAAAATAATATAAATTTAAAATTACCTGAAAATATTGAAATTTCTGAAAAGTATAAGTGGTCAGAAAATGATATGGAGTATTTAGAGGATTCTTTAATTGAACTTGACAAATTTTTAAGTAATGATGCTAAAAATTTGAACCAAAAATTTGTTAATTTATTAACTAAGTATTCTGCGCAAAGTATATCATTTGAAATGCTGCAAAGAATAAAACATTCGGATGACTTATTAGATAATAAAAATAATAATCAGAGATCTTTGAAAGAAAAAATATTGTTATTCAATCAAAACATTAAAAGAAATATGTTTATAATGCGAAAATTAAAAGAAATTGGAGCACAAAAGTTATATAAGTCTTTTGAATTTTCTTTTAATGATGATATTTCTAATTATTTATCATATATACAAGAATATTTTAATAAAAAAGGTTTTTTTAATCCTAAAAATTCAAATTTTAAATGGTGGAATGGAATTGATAATATTGTTTTTCAAGCATACATGGTGAATGACTTTAAAGATTTAAATGATTACATTGAAATTCAAAAAGAAGAAATTAATAAAATAAGAAATGATTATGTTGCTTCTCTAATTGAATTATCAGATTTTATTGGAAGTAGCAAGTCACAGAATGATTTAAAAAATATTTTGTATTGGAAAAATAATATAACAGCACTAGATTCAAAAGCAAAAGATAGTAGTTATCTTGTATTTCAGGACTTCATTGTGAATTTTTTACCAAAATTAAACTCAAGTAATTGTTTAGATAGTATAGAAAAATACAATTTTAATTCAAACTTGAATGACTTTTTTGTAGAAAAACAAAAAAATTTAATTGCACTTTTAAAAAATCAGTGCAATGAATTAATTGAAAATTATTATAAAAATGAGTACGATAAATTGGCAACATATTTTAATAAAGAAATTTCAGGGAAATTTCCTTTTTCTCCAAATATGCCTAATAGTTCTAATGAAGAATTAGATATAGATAAGTTTAGTAATTTGTATATTATGTTTAATTCATTTAAGAAACTAGATAAATATAAGAATTTAATATCAGATGAAACAAAATGGAAAAGTTCTCTAGACTTTTTAAAAAAATTAGACAACGTATTTAAAATATTTCAATTTGATAATGAGAAAAGCGATGCTGAACAATTAAAGCTAAATTTTCAAATCGATTTAAAATTAGCAAAGTCTTATGAAGAAAACACGGAAAGTATAGTAGAACGTGAAATAGATTTTGGCAATAAACAGTTATCAACAACTAATAGAGTGAAAAAAATGTCATGGGAATTTTTAGACCCGACTGTAGTGACTCTGCGTTGGGCTAAAGACTATCCTGTTTTTCCAACTTTAAGTAATGAAAAAATTCAGAATTTGTATAATATTGAAAATGGAGATAAAAAACTAACAATTCAATTCAACAATAAATGGTCTATATTTGCCTTGCAAAGAAAATATTCAAATCAATTTAATTCTGATTTTAGTACCCAATATATTAAACTTAATGTGCCTATTAAAAAGCCAAAAAATAAAAATAATAAAGACAATTTAGAAAGTAATTTGGCAAAAATTGTAATGAAAATTAGTGTAGAAAATATTGACAAACAATATATTCCAATTCCAGCATTTCCTACTGAAGCGCCATATCTAAATAATGTTGTTACTAAGGTTGAGGGAAGTAATATATGGAAGTAAGTAAAATTAATATTCAGCAGCTACTTGAACCAATAAATAATAATCTTCCTTGTGGCGAAGATATTATGTATGATGAAAATTTTTTATTGATAAAACGTGAAAGGCAACAGCCAGATAATCAGAATTTAGGTGTTTGGGTTTTATCTGATAATAAAGAAACTAATTGGAGAAAAGTTGAAAATCTTTGCCTCGATTTACTAAAAAACAAAGCAAAAGACTTAATGTTATGTTGTTATCTTTTAGAAGCACGAATTAAACAATATGGAGTGCTTGGTCTTTCTGATACTTGCGAATTGTTTTTATCGATGACAAAAAAATATTGGAAAGATATCTATCCTACATTAACAGAGGATAATGAGTCTAGGAAATCGCCTTTTTTATGGTTAGATGATAAGTTACCTATGCTTTTAAAAACGAATCCTTTATTTATTGTAAAAGGAACAAATAATGCTTTATATTTTAAAGATATTGAATCATATATAATTAAAAAAGAAATTACAGAAAATGTGCAAAGTTTAATTACTTATAATAACAATGATAATCTTGTAAATATTCAGAAAGAATTAAATGAAACAGAAAGTTTTTTGCTTGAATTAAGAAGTTACTTAATTGAAGTTTCGTTGCTTGATAATCTTGTTTTTACTAAATCTTTAGAGGTTATAAGTGTAATTAATAAATTTATAGTTTCGAATTTAAAATTTGCAAAAGAAGATAATGTGTTTAATAAGAATATTATTTTAGAAAATGAGTCAGAATTAATTGAAAATAAAATTTCTCATAATTCTGAGAAAAATTTAAAATTAACACGTAATGAAGTTTATCAAAATTTAAAAAAACAAGCTGAACTATTATTAGAAATTGAGCCGCATAGTCCTGTTCCATTAATTATAATGCGAGCATTAAAGTGGGAGAGCAAATCGTTTATCGAAATTGTATTTGAAGTTTTAAAAATTTCTAATGATAAAAATAGTCTTTTGTCTTTGTTTCATGAGCAACAAGTTGAAGATAACTATTCAGACTCTAGCAATAATCGATTCGAGTAAGGAGAAACCGAATGCCTTGTCCGCTTTCATGCACGGGAGGTCAATTGCAATGTTCCTTTGGAGTGGCTCCTTCCGTATTTAATGCTTTACCGCAGTCTATGGTTTTTATGCCCACACCAGCAGGAAAAATTTCAGATAATATTCCCATGGCAAACATACCGCCCTTTGGCATGTGTAACTCTCCAGCAAACCCTATGGTTATTGCTTTGACTGCAGCAGCATTAGGAGTTTTTACTCCTGCGCCTTGTATTCCTGCAGTCAGTGCGCCTTGGTTGACGACATCTCCAACTATTATAATGGGCTCAATGCCAGCCATTGATATGAACTCAAAGGCTATTTGTTTATGGGGAGGTATGATTTCTTTTTTGAATCCTGGTCAAACTCAGGTTTTGTGAGTTGCTTTTTTAGTAGATAAAAAGAAAAATAGTTTTTTTACGAGGCCTTTATTCTTCGCAACTTCTAAATGTTCCTTGCCATTTAAATCAAACCTTTTTTGGTAAATTATTTTTCCGTTAAGATAGGCTTTACTGTCTTTTAAATTTCCATTGGGATAATACTGATTTGTTAGGCCGTTTAAAATACCATTGACATAATGTTGTTCAAGCATTTTTATTTTATTTGGGTAATAATTTATATCATGCCCATTTAGCTTTCCATCTTTATAAAATTCTTGTTTAATAAGATCATTAGTTGTATCATTAAAGTGACAACTTTCACCGTTTAATAAGTTATTAAAGTAGTTAGATTTTTGAATTAAGTTCCCATTATCTGAATAAATTTCATACTTACCATTTAATGTTCCGTTAATATATAGCATACTGATTTTTTTTATCCCCTGTTCATAAACAATAAATAAGCCATTTAATTTATTAAACAGAAATTCCATCTCATATAATTTATTATCATTCGTATCCCAGGTTGTTGACTTACCATTTAATTTTCCGTCCATATAATGTGACAACTGTTTTAGTTTGCCATTCTTATGAAATGTTCTATACTCACCAGTCAAACCATGTTGATTTTTTTGGCAAATACTTTTAATAGTTCCGTCTTCAAAAAACTCTTCAAAAACTTGTTTATCTGTATGCTTATTCATAAATTAACCTTTCAAACTTAGTTTAATTTTGTAATAGCACCTTTTATTTCCAAAGGTCCTGAAGCTTCTATTTTTCCAATAGCACCTTTCATTTCAAAAGATAAATTACTTTCAATTCCAATAGAAGGGGCCTTTAATTGTGTTGAAGTGCCACCAGAAATTTGCATGCTTGTTTCTGCTTTGAATTCTGAACTTAGAGCTGATTTGCATTTTATGCTATTAGCTTCCATTTCAATTGTATTGCTTGCATTTGATTTTATATTTGATTTTGCTTTTAAAGTAATATTTTCAGCAGATACTTCGAAGTTTTTTTCCGCACTAAAATTTATATTTTCTTTAGATTTTATTGTTATGTTTTTACTAGTTTCTATAACTAGTTCTCCATTTTCTATTTGAATATTATAATTTCCTTCTTTCAAAAGAATTTTTCTATTTCCTTTTTTAATTTCAAAACTATAATCACCTTCTTCAATTTGAATGCTTGAATTTTTTTTAATGTTAAAATTTGAATTATTTGCGACTAAAACTTCATAATCTTTACTGGAAGAAATAGTAATTTTTTCTTCATCTTTTTTGTCTTCAAAAATGAATTCATGGCCTTTTTCTCCGTCTGGTATTGAAAATGTTTTGATACCTGATTTAGTGTATCCTTCAGAATTTTCTTTTCCTTCATACGGTGAAGAATTCACTCCATTATAGAGGCATCCAAGGACAATAGGTTGATCAGGATCGCCGTTAATAAAACCGACAATGACTTCTTGTCCTACACGTGGTAAAAACCATGCCCCCATAGAGCCACTACCTCCGCTTTTTCCACCAAAAAGTTGGGAAACTCTTATGTCATTTGAGCTTTCCTGATTAAGCCCATGGTCTTGATCCCAATAAAATTGTACTTTAATTGTACCAACTTTATTGACGTGAACGTTGTCATTTTTATTTCCAACAACAATCCCTAATTGTATGCCGTTTACTATAGGCTTTCTATATTTAATTTTTGGCGCAAAATGGTTTTTAGCTGAAAAAAACTCAATTTTAGAAAGTACTTTTTCATTTGCAAACAGCACATTTTTTTTAAAAATAATATATTCACCATTATAGTCAGGGTAATCTTTTGTTTTTATTGTGAATTTATTACCTAGATCTAAAGTTCTTCTGGTAAAACTTTCATATGTTAAATTATCATAGGTTGTTGAATATAATGTAGTATCTAGATAATATTCAACATCATTAATTGTCTCAAATTTTTCAGAGTGTATTGAATACAAACTTGAGTACTCTTTTTTTTGTTGTTTTGTTAATTTTGTTTTGGGAATTTTATAATTATATCCGTTAACAAGAATAGAATTAATTGCAATTTTATTTTTTGTTATTGGAATAAATAATTCTTTAAATTTGTCTTTGGCTGAAAATTGATAAACTAAATTAAAACTACTGTCTTCGATTTCTTTGAATTGCGTATTGTTATCTGAGAAAATAATTTCAGATTTTTTTTCATTCATATTATAAGTATTTATAAAGAAAATTCGATTATTTTCTAAAAGCCTTTGAATAAATTGCAAATTACTTTCATCATATTGTGTGGTATATTCTAGTTTCTTAAAAAATGATTTGTCTTTTAAATTAAATTTATAATCATTAAAATTATTTTCTTTAAGGATTTCTTCAATTATTTCAATGCATGATTTATTTTGATAAATTTTCCTTCTTCTTCCTTCATTTAGTTTGTAAAATTTTGGTCTAATAATCAATTTATATAGCTTTTCTTTATCATTTTTTTCTTCAAAATGCTCGTAGTCATAATTTTCAATATAACCTTCATAATAAATTTCTCTCTTGGGT
>CAYSZE010000018.1:0-20654 GCA_964435255.1 uncultured Oligoflexia bacterium | reverse complement strand
TTTTAATTTATTAGTAATTTATAAATAATTAAATAATTTATTTGTTGTTTTTTATTGAAAAAAAAAGAAATTTAGTTTACTAAAAATCACAAAGGAATCATAAAGAAAAGCTTATGTCTTAAGCTTAAAAGGAGTGTATTTTATGAAAAATGCAAGGATATGCATTATAACTTTGGTTACCTTCTCTATTTCTTGTGGGAAACATTCTAATGAAAAAGAGCCAGAAAATAATTTTTTAAGTTCTTATCGTGCTACAGCCAAAAAAAAATTTAGTGACATAATGAGCACATTAAATGATAGAATTGATGACCGTATTGACTCTATTGGGCGTGGATTTAATAGTATTACTGGACTTATAGCAGAAAGATGCTTTGACAATGATGCTTATAATTTTATTTATGAACCGTCATCTAAAATTGCTTATGAAGAAAATCTGACCAGTGACCAATTATTATCAAAATTAGGTATTGGAGTGAATGCAACAATACCTATTCAAGCATCTGGAGTCCCCATCACTTTATCGCCTGAAGTAAAATATTCGTTAGAATCATCAGCAAATAGTTTGGCAAGAACCTCTAGTATTACTATAGAAGTTATACGTGGTTACAATAAAATTGCGACAAAAGATTCATCTTTTTTTAAACTTAAAAAAGAGCATTATAAAATTTTAAAAAAAAGTAAAATAGATTTTTTTAATACTTGTGGTGATGAATTTATTGTTAAACAAAATATAAAGGCTCAACTTATAATTACAGCTAAATTTATATTCTCTGACTCTAAAACGAAATCAGAATTTGAAACAATTATGGGTGCTTCAATGCCAGTCCCTTTTAATTTAGGAGGTAGAAATGGAGGAAATAATACCCGAGCAAGTGATGATAATTTTTTGCAGCCTAATACTGTTACAGATGCGAATCTTTTGCCAAGATTTAGAAATAGAATTGCTGAACCGCATGATTTAAACGAAAAAAGAATAAGTAATCAAGAAAGTAACAATACAACTAAATTAAATCATGCATTAGATGATCTTAAAGAAGAACTGTTACTTACTGAAAATGAGAGCGCAACAAAAGGAATGTCCCCAGAATTAAGAGTTAAAGTAAATCAATTAAGTGATAGCTTAAAGAAAAATATTAGTATTTCTATTAAAGCTATTCAATTGGGTGGAGAACCAGAAAAATTACCAGCTTTATTGGCTGCGAATTGTAAACTAAGTGATCCAGGGGAATGTGATAATTTATTTACAACAATCCAAAATTATGCGGCCAAAGATTTTCCTGAACAATTAAAAAACACAGCAGATCCAACAAATAAAGAAAATAATAAAAAATATTACTTAGCAGATACTGAAAAGGCATTGTATGGTAATCTTACCATACTAGATCCTCTAGGAAATAATATAAGTAAGGATGTGTTAAAACTAACTGCCCAGAGTATAGAAATTTCAAAATTCAAATTGCAATTGCGAAAAGACTTAAGACAGAATTTTCAAAATTACATTCGTTCGCAAGATATTCAAAATAGTCAAGCGTATAAATATTTAGCAAATGATGAAATAAAAGCTGTACTAGAAACAAAAGAAAATGCTGAAAATTATCTTTATACTCTCTTTCGTTTTATGAACACATGTTTTGTAGATATCAACACTTGTCAAAAAAATTATTTTGAAAAAAATGCACTTATTTCATATGTACATAATCCTATATTTGATGAAATTAAAACCTGGAGTCTGGTTGCTATAAGTCAAGCAGAGTGGAAAAGACCAAGATATTTTGGACCCTTTTTTCGCTCAGATAGAATTTCTGAAGATTTTTTTGAACCTTTTCAATTAAAAGGATATTCTAATTTTATGATAAAGTTCTTAGATATGCACAGAAATAAAATAACTCAAGAAAAGTTTCCTGTCATTAACTTAAGTTCTACATTACGTTGTACGACATGGTGTTTTGATTCTTATGGAAAAATATGGTTTCAAAATTTATACCCTAATAAATCTTACCCTGTAACTGATAATTTAATTAGTCAATGCAAAGGCAAAAAAATATTTTCAGGAACACGAAATCAAGACTTTGAAAAGTTAGGGGTTTTTATGTATGAAGTTTGGGCAGAATAAATAGATTGACAGTAATAAAATTGACTCTAAGCTTTGTTTTTCATATAAATGACTGAATGAGTAAAATAATAATTATAGGAAAAAAAATGAAAATTTCAGTCATTATTGCGTTTTTGTTAAGTAGCAGTTTAGCAAGTTTTGCAAATGAATTTGATGACATGAAATTTCTAACTGAAAATAACCCTCCATATGTCATTGTTAATAATGATCAACCAATTTCTGGGGAAATTGGAACAAAAGTTGTAAAAGCCTTTGCTAAACTTAAATTAGATACAAAAAAGATAGAGGTGTTGCCATGGACAAGAGCACTTTTAAGTGCAAGAAATAATAAAAACGTTATGCTTTTTCCTGTGGCTAAAACGTTTGAAAGGTTAGAATATTTAGATTTTGCCATTAAAGTGTTTGAACAGAAATTATATTTTTATAAATTGAAAAAAAATCAAAGTATTAAACTTTCTAAATTTGATGATGCAAAGAACTATTCAATTTGTGTTGTAAGCGATACCAATACACATGAAGCTTTAAAATATGAAAAATTTACTAATTTTGAAGAAACCAATCAGTATATAAATAATATTGAAAAATTCTTAAACAATCGTTGTCAATTGATTATTTTAAGTGATCGGACAGTCAAAGAAAAATTAAAAGATTTTAACGCTTCTCTTGCAGATGTAGAACAATTAATCGAAGCTGAAAGAATAGATGGAAATATGTATGTTACCTTTAGCAAAGGTACAAATCCAAAAGTCATAAAAAAGTTTAAAAAAGCATTTGGTATAAATTAAAATTTTATAAAATTCAAAAATATAGAAAATTTTTATATATTACACTCCTATTTGCATTTTTATTTTAAATTTTATAAGAGACTGTAAATTATGATAATGATATTCAAAATCAATTTCATTTAAAGGATAATATTATGAACCCTTTATTTTGTTATCAAAACATGTCTCTTCTCTCATTAATAATAGTCACAATAGGATGTAATAAGAACAATTCTTCTTTACAATCCCTTCATTTATTAGAAGCAGAAAAAAAAATCCAAACTTTTAATTCTACTTTTGCCCCTCAACACTTTGAAATGGAACATTCTTATTACGAGGCATTGCTATGGAATTATGAAGACCTATTAAATATAGAAGATAAAATTCATTATTTAGAAAAAATATATCAATTGTTTAATATTAAAATTGATAAAATGTATTTAGATAAAAAAAATAATAATAAAGAAATATGGCGTTTGTCAGCAACATTTTACCCAACAGGTACAAATTTTTTTAGTAGTTTTTCGGAAATAAATAATGCTATACAAGATAATGTTTATAAACATTATTTTTCTGAAATTAAAGAATTTGAAGAAAAATATAAAGTAAAAATAACTCACTTATTAAATGATACGAATAATCGTTTTGAATTATCAGCAGACTGGTTAGATAATACTTTACGATTTTCAGATTTAAATTTATTAAAAAATACTGTCATAAACGGTTACCATTTAATAAAAGAAGACAAACTAACTGCTTTGTTTCGCTTGCTTAGAGGCAAGTCAATAAAAAGTTTAAAAAGTGTTTCACCTTTAAAAGCAAGTAATGCATTTATTTTAGATGGTTTTGATGATCTTGCGACTGCATTAGAAAGTTCGCAGTTATCAAGAAGACTTGTGTATAGTATACAAAGTTTGGTTTTTTATCCAACGTTTATTTTTTTTGTAGGAAGTGGGGTTGAAGGTGCTATCAGTCAGCATGAAGAATTAAAAAATGAATTAAAAAATTTATTGATAGAAAGTTATAAACAAGAATTACAGATAAAAGAAACCATAACTGATTTGTTTAAAAATAATAAGACAGTTTCTCAAGAATTGCTTGAATTAAATATTGAAAATTCTAAATTTAAATTAAACTTGCTTAGGGAGATATCAAAAAATATTAAAACAAATAATATGCAAGATTTGTATGCATTTTTAAGAAAAGAGTTCTTAAAATTAGAAAATAAGCAAAGAAACTTAAATATTAAATTAAATAACGTACCAGAAAATGTAAAAGATGCTGTGCTTAAATTTGCTGACAGTAGTGCGTTGTTTAATCCAAATGAGACACAAACGGTTGAACTCATTGAAAAAGTAATGGCTTATAAAAAAAATCAGGAAGATGTATTAAAAACTTTTTATGAAACTAAATTAGCAGGAGCACTAACTGAAAGTGGTTTATCGGCAATGTATAAAGGTATGCTTGCTTATGAAAGTAGAGCTATCTTAAATTTGCTTGAATCTTTTAATACCAATCAACCTTCTTTTGGATTTGGTGATTTTCAATTTACAAAGATTTTAGGAAGTTTAGGCGATGCTTTTTTAGCATTAGGCCAAGCACAAATGGTTGCTGGTGGTATTGTTAATGTCATTAATGATATAAATGAAATTCATTCTGTTAGTGAATGGATACAATTAATAAACAAGAGCCCTGTATTTAATGATTCTACAAAACCTGAAATGTTGATTGCAAAGTTGGCATTAAATGATTTTTACCGCAAATTGAGAATAATGACGGGAGTTAAAACTGTTGGAGATATTGGCTTAACAGCAGGGCAATTTACTATGCTTTTAGGTGGGCCTTATGGTATTGGCAATACACCAGCAACGTTAGCTGGAGCAGGAGCAACTATTTTTGGTGTAGCAACCAAACAAGTTGCTGAAAAAATAATTGAAGCAAATTATGAATTTCATGATGCAGATGAGGGATCTTTAGAACAAAAAATTATTGCAGGTGATTATGATATTAATAACATAGATCCTTTAAAAAGAATTGAAAATAGAATAGAAATGCTTGTCGAATTAACTCAAAAAAGAGCTGAAATTAAAGTTTGGCAGAAATTATATGCAGAAATAGAAAAAAGTCCTAGGAAAGATTTAGAAGCAATTATTTTACAAACTAAAAAAAGTTTTTTAAGTGGTGCTCACTATCATAAATTTTATTATAATTCCTTAATTAAAGTTTTTCCCAGTTTAGAAAATATTTCAGCTGAACAAAAAGAAATAAGAATAAGAAATTTACAATTTTTGCAAAAGGCACAAGAAATTTTGCAGAATAGATATTCAAGTAATGAAAATAGCTTAAATTCTGAACTGTTATTTCATAGATTTGTAATTCAGCATTTAAGTTTTTTAAAACAAAATTCAGAAAAAGTTAACGAAAAAGTATTAAAAATTGATGAAATAGATATAAAAAACAGTCTTTCACAATTAACTACAGCAGAGCTCGCAAAAGAAATAAAAAACATTTTTAATTATGCTGAAATAATTGGATTTAGTGAAGAACTAGACAGGAAACTCTTGTCACGTATTATAAAAGGAGAAGGAGGGTTTTTCTCTGAAAGAATGATAGATAAGTTTCATGATTATCTTACTATTGAACACATTGATGCTTTGCATAATAAACCCAAATCAAGCTTTTTTGTTGGTGTAAATTCTGTTTTGTCTTTATATAAGCAATACTATTTTCCAAACTTAACTGAAGTGCTGCACCCTATAAAACACAGACTGCCAAAGTTTACGACTTCTGAAAAAGTATATGAAGAAAAAATATACTTTTTTAATCGGGAAAAATTTCTTAATGACTTAGAAAATTTTACAACTATTGAAGATATGGATAAGAAAACTGTTTTAGCAGAATTATTAAAAACAATTTTTGTACAAACGCATGATGAATCAAGACTAAAGGCTAAATTTTTTAATGATCACCGTACTCCTATTAAAAAAATATTTGATAGTTACTATAAAAGTATAGTTAGAAATGAAGTTCTTAGACCAACACTTAAAACAACTATGGAACAGTTAGAACTGTATAAGTTTACTGAAAATCTGTTAGAAAATACAACACGGAGTGATACAAAAAAATATTATATTAAATTAACAGCAAATAAAATTTTAAATGGTATTAATAGTGTTAATATTGGGATGAACCTTTTATATACACCTATGAGAATAAAAGAAATTATTCAATTATCAGATAATAATGAACATTTAAAAGCTACGAGAAACTCTGTCGAAATCATTATTGATACTGGCGATCTTTTTGTTGATGTGATTAGAGGAAAATCTTTACTTTTAGCCCATCCAAAGGTTTATGCTAATTTAGCAGGAACACAGGTTGTGTTTAATTTACTTTCTGCTGGTTTTAGTATATGGCAAGGAGTAGAACAACTAAATTTAGCTGCGCAAGTATCAGGGCAAGAAGCTAGAGATCTAAAAATTTCTGGTGGTATTGCCTTAGCTTCAGCAGGTGTATCCTTTCTGACTGTTGCAGCCATGCCTTTTACTTCATTTGCTGGTCCTGTAGGTGCCGTCGCAGGTTTCTCTTTAATGTTAGGTAATCAAATTTACTCGACAGTTAGATTTACACAAAGTTTGCGTGAATTAGGACTTAACGAAAATGCTATCGCATATTATGGAACAATGCGGTTTTTTGCTCCGCATGTTGATATCAGTGATAATCCCGATATTGTTCACCAAACGTATGTTAAAAATACCCAGCAGTCTTTTATGGATAATTTAAAATATTATAATAAAGATAGTAATAATAACATATTTATATCTAAAGTTGTATATCCCAAATTAAATTTTTATCTTCCTTATGAAGTGGCGACTTATGGCTATTCGCAAAGTTCTAGTCGTTTTCCAAGCCCACCACGGAAAGTGAAAGGTGGACAATTAAAAAAGGAAGACATATTTCTTTGCCAAGTTAATAGTATTTATAATTATTCAGATATTCCAGCTCGCTACAAAAAAAACCTTCATTTATTTAATAAAACATTTAATCGTGCAAATAAAAGAAAACAAGCACATTATACTAAGACTATAAATTATTTTCCATTTTATATGGAATCCTATTCAGATGAAACTGTTTTATGTCCGCAAGAGGCTTTGTTGTCAACGCATAAAATGCAAAAGCATGAAATTGCTGTTCCGAATCATGTCGATAGCAATAAATTAACGCAACTGATTTATGTTGGTATGGATCAACAAACAAAAGATGGTCTATCTTTTTCCATAATAAAAGGTGATGAACATTTAAAAAACTTATTCATTGTAAATAAAGGACAGTTGTTTTTTAATTTAGAAGGTGCCAATAAAGACGATATTTTTGAGATAAGAAGTTTGCCTGAAAAAGAATCTTACATTGATGGAAAAATGGGGAGAGATACATTTTCTTTGCAATATTTAGAAGAGGCTCAATATGAAAATACAGAAAAATATTTATTGACCAGCAGAAGTTTGGAAGAACTAGAACGTGAGCAGTTGCAATTAAAATCAAATAATTATGTAAGTGACACCGAAAATTTAATAAAACATTTTGCAGTTGGGAATGAAAACAAACCAATATATTTAAATAGTATAGAACATTTTATAGGCTCAAAATATAATGACTTATACTTAGGAAGTATTTATGATGATTTTGCATTTGGAGCTAAGGGGAATGATATCTTATTTGGTGGTAAAGGTAATGATATACTGATTGGTGGGGAAGGTAAAAATAAATTATATGGTGGGCCAGGAAGTGATACTTATTTGATTTATAAAAATGACTTTGCAAATAATAATTCCACTTATAACGAAATTTATCTTTATGATTTTAACACAAATAGTAGCTACTATTCAACTCTAGAAGAAAATGAAAAAGACATTATTTTATTTGATATTGATGACATAGGTTTAATTCGGAAAAAAGATGACTTGCTGATTGTTTCAAGAGCTGCGCAAATATTACAAAAAGAAAATAAAGATGGTTATTTAATTATTGCAAATTTGAAAGATTTCTATAAAATAATAAAACTAAATAACAATAATTATCCTGTTTTATCAGTAAAGGATGGATATTTTTACAGTTATGATCCTTTTATATTAAATGAAAATGTTACTTGGCTAGATAGTGTGATCGTGAATGACCAGTTTAATGTAAATTTAGAAGGGACACAACTAGCTAGGAATATGGTGAGCCAAAAAGGGATTCGTCTAGATGCCCCAAAACTGCATCAGATGAAAATGGCATTAGGAACAATAGGAGCTGATACTATTATTGGAAATGATCATGACAATATTTTAAATGGGCATAATGGGAACGATTCTATCCATGGCAAAAAAGGAAATGATATTTTAATTGCCACATTAAATTTAAAAGATAACAATCCAACTTTACAGTTAAATGGTGGGGAAGGAGAAGATTTATATATCATACAGATCAATCATATACATGAACCTATGGCGCAGTCTGCTGATATTAATATTTTAGAAGAAGAATGGACAAAAAATACAAATAATTCTATTATAAGCTTAAATATTCCTGAAACATTTGAAAATTCTGGTATCGAAAACTTTTCTTTTTCTAATTTCGGGCATCTTATTTTTAAAAATAAGCAAGGTAAAAGGATTTTTACAGTAAATTTAAAAGATAAAATTTTACCCGAAAAAGTACAAATTAATTTTAGTAATAAAGTTTTTAACTTAAATAAGAATGAATTGTCATATTATTTTGAATATGTAACTGAAGCTGCGGCTGCCATGTATAGAATGGGGCGTTTACAGAATAATAGCTATCATGAAATTACTGAAAAATTTATTCATATCTTTGTTGGCAAAAGTAATTAAAATTTTTAAATATTATAGCAATATCTTTGTTATAAAAAAAATATAATTAATAAAACAATCATTTCATTAGTTTTTATATAAATAGAAAATAAAACAATTAATTTTAAATAATTAACAAATATTATGAAAAATATTTATAAAATTTGTTGATTTTTAAAAAAATATAACTACTATTTGGTTATGGAGATAAACCTAATAAATGCTACGAGGTTTTTATGAAAAATATTCATAAATTTTTTTTCATGATTTGTTTTGTTCCAATCGTATTTTCTGGTTGTGGAAAACAAGAAAAAAAAGGACAACTTGAACAGAAAAATATGATTAATAAGTCACACAGTCTAGAAAGAAATCAGGCAGGTATGATGCAAGGTGTTCACTATATGGGTGTAACATTAGCTGAAAATTGTTTTCTTAATAAAGACATTATTTATCCAAATAACATACAGAAAATACTAGTAAGTTATGTCGACGATTTAAAAGAAAATGACTTACGGCAGAAGTTAAATATTGGGACTGATATTCATTTACCAGGTGAATTAATAGATGTGACTGCTGGTATCAACTATTCAAAAAATGCGGCAATCGATAAGTTAAGCCGTTCAACGACCTATCATGCTTATGTCAGATTTGGGGAAAGTAAAATTGATACAGCAAAAGAAAATGCTTTAATATTAAAACCAAACTATGATCATCTCTTTAATGAGATTGGAGATTTAATCGATCCCTACAACTTTATAAAAAAATGTGGCGATGAAATAGTCACTTCACAGGTTTATTCCTCAAAGCTGATGATAACCATTAAATTAAATTTTGATTCCTTAAAAGCGTTAAGAGAATTTAATGCCAATGTTGGCGGTGTGTTAAATGCTTTCATTTTAGAAGGAGCAGAGATAGGTCCAACTGTAAAACTGAATGAATTAAAAGAAAGCACACGCAGACAAATCAAATTGGAGTTACATGGCATTCAAGTTGGTGGGCAACCTGAAGAAATGATGCGCGTTATTTCATCGCATAATTCTTGTCGACTAGATAATTTAAAAGAATGCCATTTAATTTTTCAACGTTTAAATAAATATATTTCTGAAGACTATCGCCAACAACTGGATGAAGATGATATTTCAACTTGGGCTATTGAAAGTTCGAGAACAACTTCGTATGACAAAATGACTATTTATAATAGTAAATTAAAATATTTGAATTTTAATTGGACACAAAATATAAATGATTCTCTTCATCTAAGTGCTTTAAAGTCACAGTTATCAAGTAAAATTTCTCGTGAATATTCTAATTATCTTTTAGCCAGTTCTCTAGCAAACTTTAAAGACTTAGCTAAAAATGAGAAAGAAGAGATAGATGAAATATTAAGAAAATCAAAGAAAAATATAAATGTCTTACGTAATTATTCCACATTATGCTATGCGGATTTGCAAACATGTTTATCTAAGAGTGATGATGGTTTTCAAATACATATAGAAAAATATGATGAATATTATTTAAATCCTAATTTAGGAAGTCTTATAAGTAAAATACGCTCTGATAAGCTTCCATCGGAAGGACAAAAGAACAGGTCTTCATTAGATTTTTTAAATTTGAAATCGGTTATTGAAGATAAAAAGTTTTCAAGTATTTATTTTAAAATTAAGACAATTGATAATCAATTAATTAGGGATCAAAATATTAGATTTAATTTAATGTGTAATAAACCTTGGTATAAAGGACACGATCCTGTGTTTATTTCGAGTGCGTATAATGACTATGAAATTAAAATTGACACTTTAGAATCGAATTATCATAAAATGTGCTCAAATGATGAAATGGTTTATGTCTCTAGCCCAAAAAATGTCAATTATGATGACTTTATAGTCGAAGTTTGGGGGAGAGAGTAAATTCAAATATAATTATTATTTATTTATATAAATAATAATTTTGTTGTTAACTAATACTAACTTTTGTTAATTTAGCAGTAAATAATTAATTTAAAAAATAGTAATAAGGATAATTCGATTATTTATCCTTATTTTGCTTACCATTTTTTAGATATAAAAAAATATGTTCAAATTTAAAAATATTTCTCTTGCTTTTTATGAAATTAAATCTATCATCCAGAAAATACTTGTTGGTCAGTTAAAAAATGTTTTTTTAGAGGTTTTTTATGCAAAAACATAGCAATATTTTGCCTATTTTTTCTATTTTTATAATGTCATTTGTATCTTGCGGAAAAAAAGATAAATCAATTAATCAAGAACCTGCTCAAGAAACATTTTCAACAATTGATTTTCGTCTAAACCAACAAGAAAAAGATCTTTTACATTATGAAAATGGTAGTAATGATGAAGAAACTAATTTAGAACAACAAAGTTTTATTCCAACCTCGAGTGCAACTACCAATTCAATTTTACAGGGTTTTAATAAAATGGGTTATACGTTCACTGATACCTGTGTTGAAAGTGATGCGATAATTTTTCCGAAAGCAATAGAAAAAACAGCAATAAGCCTCTCTGATAATATGAAAGAATCAGATTTTAGAAGTGCTTTGAATGTTGGAGTTTCTGCTTCGGTGCCAGTAAAAGGGGTCGAAGTTTCTCCTGAAATTAAATACTCAAGAGAAGCATCCACATCACGATTAAGCCGTTCAACAACTTATTCAGTTTATGTAAAGTTAGGAGAAACGAAAGTTTCAAACGCTAAAGAAAACAAACTGGTTTTAAAGCCTTTTGCATATAGTTACTTTAATAACAACTCAAAGTTAATTGATCCCTTTAATTTTTTAAAGAAATGTGGCGATGAATTTGTTACATCTCAAACTCTATCTGCAAAAGTTTTAATAACTTTAAAATTAAACTTTGATTCGCAAAAAACATTACAAACAGTTGAAGGTAAATTAGGTCTTGCACAAAATATTCTTTCTGTTGCAGGAAAAATAGGAATTAATGGAAATGTGAAGTATTTAGATGATGAAACTAAAAAAGGAATGCATTTAAATTTATATGCAGTCCAACTTGGTGGAAGCCCTGTAGAATTAACAAAAATATTAAGTTTGAAGACTTCTTGCGAGATAAATAAGTTAGAAGAATGTCAAACTACTATAAATCAATTAAATAAATATATTTCTGAAGATTTTGCTAAACAGTTAAGTCCAAATAATTTAGACACATGGGTGGTAGAGTCGTCACGAACTGTTCCTTATGATGAAATTCATGTATTGGATCCAAATGGAAAACCATTTAATTTTAACTGGATTGAAAATTACAATGATTCATTAAATTATAGCAAATTAAAAAATGTCATTCACCAAACAATTTCTAGAGAGGTCAGCAATTATACAATAGCAAATTCTATTTTAGAATCGACAAACTTAGCGAATGATGAAAGAAATAATTTAAAAGAAATTTTAGATAAAGCGGAAATTAATATCGATTCTTTAAGAAATTTTTCAAAAGAATGCCATAAAAATTTAGCTGAATGTTTAACGAATTCAAAAGAAAAAGTAAATAATTTATTACTTGATTATGATGAAACATTTTTAAAACCAAACATAGGTTCCTTAATTTCTAAGGTAAAATCAAGTCGTTCGCCTTTGCCTGGACAACAACGTCGTTCCTCGGTCGATTTTCTAGATTTTAAGAGCATTGTTGATAGTGGTAAATTTTCAAGCTTATATTTTCGCTTAAAAACAATTGATAATAAATTAATTCTAAATCAAAATATCCGGTTTGATGTGATGTGTAACAAGCCTTGGTATAGGGGGTTTGATCCTGTCTTTTTGGTGGGAGTGTTTCCAGGTTATGAAATATTAACTGATACCATTCAAGCAAATCATGGTTCTCTTTGTTCTGGAGTTGAACTTGGTTATATTGCAAACCCACGCAATGTTCCGTATGCTGATTTTATTATTGAGGTGTGGGGAAGGGATTAGAATGAAATCTGACTTAATGTTATCATTGAATGAGCTATTTTAACATTGGTTTTTCAGAAAATGTGTCTTGTGCTTTTATCTCAATAATTTTTGTTTTCCTAAAGAAAAATTTAAATTTTTACTCCCTCCTTTTCATGTTTTTTCTTTCAAGGGACATATTTTTTAATGAGCTTTTAAAGTTATTATAAACTAGATTTTATATTAATATTGAAATATATAAGAATTTTGTTTTAATCTTATTTTTCATGAAATTTAGAATAAAATAATTAATAATAGGAAAAAAATATGAAAAAAATATTATGTTATGGTGATTCTAATGTCTGGGGGTTTGTGCCTGGTAGCTATAATTTAGAAACAAAGTTAGCGCAAAGGTACTCTAAAAATCTTCTTTGGACTACGATTTTGCAAAAAAAACTAGGCGATGAATATGAGATATTTGTTGATGGAATAAATGGACGTACAACGGATTTAGATGAAATAAATCCTGGAAGAGCATTTAGAAATGGTTTTACTCACTTAGGATTTACGTTAGAAATACATTATCCAATAGATCTGATAATTTTATGGCTTGGTACAAATGACTTAAAAAAACAATTTAATCGATCAAGTCTTGAAATTAAAAATAGTTTACATAAATTAGTCACTTTAATAAGTAGTTCTATGGCTGGTCAAAATGCACATGCTCCTAAAATTTTAATAATTTGTCCACCACCAATCATTGAGAATTTGCATCCTGAATTTAATGATAATGCTATAAATAAATCAAAAGAATTATCAAAATTTTATTATGAATTGTCTCTTGAAATGCATTGTGATTTTTTGGATGCAGGGATTTATATTAGACCAAGTTTAATAGATGGCATTCATTTAGATTCTGATTCTTGTAGTATTATAGGAAATAAAATAGCTGAAAAAGTTAAGCAAATTAATATTTAAAATGAAATAAGAAGGCTTAATGACTTATTTAATAAATTGTTTATGCAAAAGATTTTCTTTTTCCTTATTGACACTTAAATTAGTTTGTGAGATTTTGTGAAACGAATATTTTTTAAAATACTATTTTTATATTTATTTATTTTTATCGGACTTCATATGAAATTAAAATTAAAAATTATACTTCCATTACTACTTTTGAAATTTTGCAATGCATTTTCTCAGACTAAGGAAATAATGTCGACGCAAGTAATATGTTCTACAAAAACAGGACAATGGAAAATATTAGCTGATAATGGAAGTAATGTATTAATAAAAGGCCAATTTCTTTCACGGTTAAAAAAAATAAGTACAGGGCATTTGTTTTCTTATCGTTACTTTAAAATTGAAAATTCAACTTTTATAATTGAAGATTTAAAGTTAAAATGTAAAAAATATGGAGAAGAATTTAAATATGTTCAATCCCATTCTAACCGAGTTGATGAATGGAGTTTACTTGCTGATGAGCAATATATTTATGAGGGAATATTTACACTACGAAATTTAAGTTCAAAATCTAAAATATATTCTACAGTACATTTATCTCAATATAAAATTAAGATTAATTGAATTATAGACATTATCTTATAAATAAAACTTTTCAGCAAGTTATATTAAAATAACTTGCTAATTTGATTATATAAAATTAATATTGCATTAATGTTAAAACTTATAGCAAAAAAATTTTCCTTAATAAAATTATATAAATTACGTTAACTTATAATTTAAAGTTTCTTTTAGAAATGATTTCTATAATTTGAGTTGCTGTTTGATTTTTATAAATTTTTATATATTTATAAAGTTTCCAAATATTTTATTATATAGTGTTTGGTAATTTTAAACAAATTATATACTTATTAAAGTAATGAAACTCAATTATAAAAAATTTAGTAATTACAATTTAATAAGTTATAGGAAAAATTTATGTCTTATGTAAAATTTATAACAAGTATTTATACTTTGTTGTGCCTTCTTATTCTTTTTCCTAGCTGTATTAATAGAAATAATCACAATATTGAACAGCAAGGTAAACTTACACATATTACTAAAAACAGTAATGACAATATTAATATTGATCATAATTATATTTCTGAATTTAAAACTGCAATTCAAGATGATATTACCATTCCTGATACTTATATAACTTCTATTGACGTATTAAATACACTTAGTGGTAAATCTTTGGCTGAACAGTATAATATTCTTGCTGAACTATTTAATACATTACCTAAACCATATATGGAAACAAGTTATAAGGAAAAATACAATTCAGTACTTGCTTATTTAGATAAATTATATAACAGCACTGCAAAACCTGTGCCAAAAATATTGCATTTTGTTTGGTTAGGAGGGCCTCTCGGTAATGCACAAATAGACTATATTAAAATTTGGGCCACAATGAATCCTGACTACCAGATTCAAATTTGGTATGACCCAAAAAATATGTTTACCTATGAAACACAAAAAAGTTTAAAAGAGCATTTGGGTGTTTCTCTGCTTCAATATAAAAATGATACAAACTATGAACAAATATTTGCAAATAAATTTATAAATTTACAAAATGAGTTGTTTGCTTATATTGAAAAAGAATTAAAGAAAAATCAGGCAGCTGAAAAAGATTTCATAAGAGTAGAATTTATCGATCATATTATTTACAAAAAGCCCCATGACAAAATTGCAGCAAGAAAGATGCAAGATAATATTGCAAAAATGAAAAATGATATTGAAATATTAGAAAAAAATTTCAGTCACCTTAAATTTAAAAATATAAGAAATGAAATTCCACAGTGGGAAATGAAAGAGATTTATGAACATGAGTTAGATTTGCGTGGTAATTTTGCGGCAGCTTCCGATTTGTTTCGTTTGTATGTTGGGGAAAAATTTGGGGGAGTGTATGCCGATGTCGATCTTCTCCCTACAATGATACCTATTTATGAATTTATGGAACATAATCCAGCCTTAAAAAATTCTTTGGCAATTAACTTAAAAACAATTAAACAGGCTTTTTTTAACGAAATAATCTTAAATAATAAACAACTCATTCCTTCTTATTCAATTAATGAAAACTATTCACTTAAAAACTTACAAGGAAAAATGAAACAAATAATAAATAACAAAGACTTTGAACTTAATTATAAAGAAGCAATTAAAGATTTGGATCAAAAATTAATTACTCTTGCAAAAGATGCTAAATATTTAGATCTCAATAATTTATTTTATAAATTAGGCGATGTTTTAGTTCGTGAGGGTGAATTTAAAATAATAAGAGAAAATAATTCATTTATTGTGAGTCATCCAACAAAAACAAAGAATGATTGGTTAAATCAATTAGTTGAGAAAATTAAAAATAAGTATTTACAGGTTTTTACATCTGAAAATAACAATCCTGAATTAAAATTAGCACATCAAAATACAGGTGCGGTAAGTCAAGGAACGGTTGCTTATTATCGCTTTGATGGCCTGCTTATAGACTCAGATGCAACTATATCTATATCTGGGCCTTATGTTTTTAGCGAAATTTATGATAAAGTTGCAAAATCAAATCCAGTTGTGAGTTATAGTTATCTGAATAAATTGTTTAATTCTTTTACTCCAGAAGCAGCGGACTCAAGTTGGTTTAAAAGAATGAATGATTTAGATAGAAGTCGCAAGAGCATTATACTGCAAATGGGAAAAGAGCAAAATATAGCAGTAGCAGCTGAAAATATATTTAATAAATTTAAAGATCAAGCAGATATATATCTTTTTGAAAATAATAAATTTGAAAATTTATTGGATACTGATTCGGATGATGAAGACTATGAAATTATGGCAAATAGACACGAAAGTAACAGAGTTGATTTGCATTTAATTGGTCATTCAGAAATTGTGTCAAGTGATAAAATACTCATCGGTGGTATTACAGCTGACAATTTAGCATTAAGAATTAAAGAAAATATTTTTCAAATAATAAGTCCCAAACGTCTAGACTATATTAGTTTGGTGAGTTGTAACCCATCAGGAAACGCAAATGATACAAGTTTACTTGAATCGTATGCCAAAAATTTATTAAATGCATTAAATGATTTAGGAATTCCAGTGCAAGTAGCAAGTATTCGCACTACTGACGTTAGAGTTGATAAAAACGGGGAAAAATTTTATCTTCATGGAAAAAATTATACTGGACATAGAGAAGGAGACAAACTTTACATTTTGCGAAAAAATCAAAATGATTATCTAACAATTCAAGCTTCCTATCTTCCTAAAGATTTCAATAAAAAATTAATCACTGATGTTAAAAGTTACTTAAGTAATTTGCCAAAAAATGTAACAGAACTCATCGAAGATGGTGCTTCTGGGCCTTTAGGGGAGTTTTCTAAAGTCATTAACTCTTTGGGAACTGTTTATCAAACAAGAACTACGGCAGAAAGTTTAGCTAAAATAATAAAACATGTCACAGTCGCTGTGAGAGATAGATATAATTTAAATTCACAATATGCGCCTCTTTTTTCTACACTTAATAAAGAAAAAAATTTAATTTCTTTTGTAAATACAGTTACAGGTGATTTAAAAAGAGATCTGATTTTAACTGTTGAAGAAAATCAGCATTTTAATGAGATATGGCAAAAGCTAAATACAGAAATGCTGAAGTTAAAAACAATTCCGATAAAAACAGATGAGAATGGTATTTTAAGTTCGCTTAATGAGGCCGATGGTTTAGGAATTACGCCTTTATTATTGGCGCAAACTTTGTATGGTCTTTTTAAAACAAATACAGAAAATATGGACGAGAATATTTATTTTGATCCTGCCTTAGGAAAACTCATTAAAGTGCAAAATTATTTGCTTTTCTCGCAAATTGGCTATGATGTTTTTAGTAAGGTAAGACAAGTTGAAAATATCATATCTGCATTAATTAAAACAGATATCATTACTGAAGAGCAAAGTATTATACCTAATATTAATCAATTAATTGGTAAATTAACGGCTGCTAGATATCTGACTCCTGGTTTTTCTTTTGCGTCTGTGGCTTTAGATGCATTTGAATATTCTTATGCAAAAGGTCCACAAAAAAGTTTATTTGCAACCCAGTTTTCATTTGATGCTTTGAATGCATCAATGACTTTAGGAAGTTTAGTATTAGGTGAAGGTGTTGCAGCTTCTGTTTTAGGTTATTTAGGGACTCCTTTTGCAGGGTTAGCCATTGGCTTTACAGGTTTTGCTAGTGCTGCCGTTGAAGCGCAAGAAGAATCCATGCAAATAGCAAAATTTTTTAATGAATATTTGCATGATCACAATCGTTATGGAAAATTGCTGGATTGTTCTTCAGAATTAGATCTTATTTCATTAGCTCACAGTCGTTACTATAAGACTAGTAATAATAGTTGTGCAGCAAATTTAAATACTGCGGTCATTCATAAAGTCGACTTAACTACTGATAATATTATTAAAATATTTTATGGTTCTCATCATTTACATAAAACGAAAAATTGGCATAAAGGAATTTTTAATAATTACTTTTCAAATTTTCAAGGAAGTTCAAAGTTTCCAATAGTAGATCCAATCAATACATTTAGTGTTAGAGAGTCTTTGGGGATACAAGCAACAGCAAATATTCCTATCAGAGAAAATACAATAATAATGCTTCCTTTTTTAATGGAAAAAAATATTTCATATGGTTACTCATATACACCTGGTATTATGACTAGGAATGATGCTGAATTATTTGTTGTTAATACTCTAGAAAAAAATAAAAATTCACAATTTGTGTTTCGTTATTTTGTAGATTTATTTGAATACACTATTCGAAATTTACACTTTGAAACAAAATTAGCTGACATTCATATTATTTTAGGATCTCAGAGAAGAACATTAATAACTCCTCATATTCCAAGAGAGTATCATAATAAGGTTGTTTATAATATAGAAGGAGGCAATGGTAAATATTCTTTAGAAATAGGAAATAATGCTATTTATAATTTACAAACTATGGAAAACGATGAATGGACTCTTGATTTATCGTTATTAAAATCAGCCATTAAATTTGTAAATAAAGGTGAATTTATAATTGATAGTAATTCGAGAATATTAATAGCTGGTAGAATGAGTAAAAATTTGACGATTAAAGAATTCAACAAAACATATCAGTTGAATCCATATTCGGGAGAAATAACAAATATTATTGAAACTGATATGACTGAAACAAATCAAACGGAATTTATAAACGATTTAAAAAAAACAACTGCTCATTTTGAAAAACATGAAGGTGTTGTTAAAATTAATAATTATAAAGTAAATAATATAGTAAAACCTGCTTGGTATAATATTGGAAGTCAAGAAATTTATACACCTAATTTAGCAATGGAAAAATATTTTAATTTTTCTGAGACTTTTTATTTAGGAAAAAAAGAAAAGACTGTTTATTATTTTGATCGTTTAAGTAGAATTGTTTTTCAACAAAATTTGCTTAAGTCAAACGATAAGAACACCTTTCCTCTTTTACAAGTCAGTAAAAACACAGAGCCACATTATGATGTACAAAATGATTTACTTATATATAAGACCAGTAATTCAGCGATACCAGGAATTTATGCTGACTGGGAATTCACTATAGGACGTAGTCAGCAAAGAAGGTTATTACTGCAAATTGAAATTAAAGATAATTCTCGAACAAAACAGCACATGATTTCAATGGAAACTATTTTAAATAAGCAAAAATCTTTTCAAATAATTCAACCTGTAAAAGTAACTGCTAGAAGTCATAATTTCATAGCTTGGTATCTTAAAGCAAATGCTGATTTTCCAAATGGAAAGCTGTTAGTTACATCTAAAGAGATTATTAATCCTGAGTATGCTGGCTATCTTAAGAAAAAAGATGGAAAATTTGTTTTTTTCTTTACAAGTCGAGACCCCATCTCGTTGCGTTTATCTCTTTTTAAACAAGATGCAGATTCGCAAAAGGCAATTGAAATGAATTTAAATGACCTTACCCACAATTCACAAAAAATCATTTCTTTTTCTGTAATGAATAATAAGCCTATTGTTTTAACCTCAGAATATTATATGTATTCTTTAAATGATGACGAGGAAGTTATTTTAATTGGTATTAACTTTTCTTTGCTTGCAAAACAGATTAACGATTTAAAAACTTCAATTGAAAATATCTTAAAATCTCAAATAAAACATTCAGAAATAATTACAATATTAGACTCTTCTGGTTCTTTGGCGTGGTATGATTTTCAAAAAGACCTATTTATATTATTTGATCCCACAAAAAAATATTTAGGAAGAGATCCTGAAAATAATTTCTATTTTTTAGCAGCAGACACCAAAAAAGTTTATTATAGACACATAAAATCAGGTAATTTAAAAAATTACTCCTTAAGCTTAAAAGAGAACAAAATTACTTTTAATACAACTAATAGAGATGAGGAATTGCAATTACTGACAAATAGAACTCCTTTCATAGATATTACTCAGGTAACAGACAAATATAATAATTTTAACATAAATGATGCTGAGGAGTATTTAGCGAAATCTTTTATAAATAATGAAAAAGCTGAAATAAAAAAAGCACAAAAAGTATTTAGTAAAATTTTAACCCAAGCAGCATTTAAAGAGAAGCAAGATAAATTAGATACACAAATTCCAACTGGTGGAACACAACGAAGAAGTATTATATTTGTAAATGATGCTTGGTATAATTCTTCTATTGAAATAGTTTTAGAAGATAATAACGGAAAAATACGAAATTTTCATAGTTGGTGGGGGCAAAAAAGTAGTTATACAGTGACACCATTAATTCCTATTACTACAAAGATTATTACAGTAAGTATCCAGTCGTTCTTTTTTGGCTGGAGCCGTCCTTTTTTTGTAGGGAAATTTAAACCCTCCGATTTACCTCTTTGTTTAACTGCTGTTGGAACGTTGTTTTATCGTGATGTTACAGTAAGGAATTGTAATGAAAAAAATCGAGTATAGTAGTATTATTTTCTATATGATATTTATTTATTGTTTTTTTTAGAACGTTTCTATTT
>CAYSZE010000017.1:0-5999 GCA_964435255.1 uncultured Oligoflexia bacterium | reverse complement strand
AATGATTAAAGAAATTATTCATGTTTTAGACTTGCTAAAAAAAATACAAAATATAAATGAAATGCGCCTTCTTTTAATAGAAGGATCTGGTAAAGTTTTTTGCGCAGGTGCAGACCTTTCTTATATGAAAGCACTTGCAGACAAACAACGTGAAGAAAATTTAGCAGATGCAACGTTACTAGCACAAATGTTTTATGATTTTGTGAGTTTTCCTACTCCCGTTATAAGTTTAGTTCATGGTGCTGCTATTGGAGGGGGATTTGGTTTAGTAGCTTGTTCAGATTTTGTACTGGCAGAAGATAATACTATTTTCGCAACTAGTGAAGTATTACTAGGAATAGTTCCTGCCGTTATTAGCCCTTACATTATTCGTAAAATAGGAATTGCTTTTGCCTCACCTTTGTTATTGTCTGGTAAAAAATATAGCGCACAAGAATGTCTAAATATAGGTTTAATTAATAAAGTAACAGACAAAGAATCTTTTAATTCAGAAGTTGATAATTTAATATCCACTTTTTTATTAGCAGCACCCCATGCTGTAAGAACAACGAAAGAACTTATTAGAAATGCTTATCCTCTTCCTGAGCAAACACAAATACAATTCACTATTGAAAAAATTGCGTTTGCTCGTGCCAGTCAAGAAGGAAAAGCAGGTCTATCTGCTTTTTTTGACAAAAAAAATCCTTATTGGTGTGATGGGATTCCAAAATGAAAAAATTAATAATTGCAAATAGAGGTGAAATAGCAAGACGTATTTTAAAAGCAGCAAAGCAAAGAAATTATTTCGTTGCTGTTATAAGTACGGAAGAAGATTCTGATTCATTAGTATGTAAAGAAGCTGATGATATTTTATATGTGTCGAGTTTTTTAGCAGCATCTGAAATTGTAAAAGTAGCAAAGTCATGGGGGGCAGACTTATTGCACCCTGGCTACGGTTTTTTATCTGAAAACTTTCATTTTGCTGAATTAGTTGAAAATGCTGGTATTCTTTTTGTTGGGCCAACACCACAAAATATGCAAGCTATGGGAAGTAAAGAAGCGGCAAAAAATATAGCAAATCGTTGTGCTGTACCTACATTAAATGCTTTACTTTCTGAAGAATTAAATAAATTATCTCCGTCAGAATGGCATAGTGAACTAAAAAGTAGAAATATTTTTTCACCATTTTTAGTGAAAGCCAGTGGTGGAGGTGGTGGGCGTGGGATGAGAATTGTTGAAGATGTTTTAGAATTGCCTAATGCCGTCAAGAGAGCTTCTGAAGAGGCTAAAGCGTCTTTTAATGATGGAACTGTATTTATTGAACGCTATTTAACTTCACCACGGCACATTGAAATTCAAGTCTTTGGTGATGGCAAAGGGGGAGGGGTTTTTTTTGGTGAAAGAGAATGTTCTTTGCAAAGAAGACATCAAAAGGTGATAGAAGAAGCTCCTTCTTCGCAGGTCTCACGCCAGTTGCGAGAAAAAATGGGAAGAGCATCTTTATCATTAGTTAAAGAAACTAAATACCGAGGCGCAGGCACATTAGAATTTTTGTTAGATGAAACATTTAATTTTTATTTCTTAGAAATGAATACTCGTTTGCAAGTTGAACATCCTGTTACTGAAAATGCGTATGGGATTGATCTAGTGCATGCACAATTTGATTTAGCTGAAGGCAATTGGCCAGAATCATTTCCTAATCCAAATGAATTTCATTTATTAGAACCCAAACAAGTCTCTATTGAAGCTCGTATTTTGGCAGAAGATCCACGGAATCAGTTTTTACCAACTCCTGGAAGAATAAAATTTTATAAAGAACCTATAGGCGAGAATATCCGTGTTGATTCTGGTGTCTTAGAAGGAGCAAGGGTAAATTCAAATTTTGATTCTATGATTGCAAAATTAATTGTCACAGCTCCATCAAGAGCTTTGGCAGTAGAAAGAATGTCAAAGGCATTAGAAGATTATTCTATTTTAGGATGTACAACAAATATTCCATTTCTACAAAACATTGTGCGACATCCTGATTTTTTGGAAGGTAAAGAATCTACTCATTGGATTGCTAAAGAACTAGATAATTTAAATCAACAACTCATTCCAAATTGTTTAAATGATCTGCTTTTAACAAAAAAATTTAGAGAGGCATTATCTTTTAAAATAAATGGGAACTTAAGTCAGTCATTGATTAATATCACTTTTAGTCAGCAAGTTTCTAAATTACCAAGTGTAAAAAACAGTGCATTTGATAATTCAATAAATAATTTTAAAATAGTTAAATCTTCTGAAAATCATAAATTTTATCTTACTGGTGACTTTATTAATGAGGCTATGGCTTTGTTAAAGGAAGAAAAAAAATTTTATTCAGAGAGCTTAAAAGTAATTGTAAATAAGTCAAAATTTGGTTCTCGATTAAGATTACCATTTTATGCAAAAAGGATTTCGCAAGAATTTATTCAAATTAATATTTTTGGTGAATATTTAAATGTTAAATGCCCCTTCTATGAGCTTGCTATGGCTAATAAAAGTTCCTCTGGTAGTGGCGAAATTTGTGCTCCTATGGCAGGTAAAGTGATTGAGGTTCTAACGAGAGAAGGACAAATGGTTAAAACGGGCCAAGTCCTTTTTATTGTTGAGTCAATGAAAATGCAATTGGAAGTAAAGTCTTCAGGAAATGGTAAAGTAACAAGTGTTTTGGTAGAACAGGGGCAAATTTTATCAGGAACAGATATTATGGCTATGGTAACTTTAGAATAGTCAAAAATTGAGTGCTTTTTAAAATTTAATCATCTTAAAATAAAAACAACCATTTTTTGAAAACGTTCCGATTTTAGCTGAAGGAAGCTTGAATATGACAACCTATCATAGCAATGCACAAGAAATTCGTGAGGTTATTCAAACAGTAAGAGCATTTGCAGCCAAGGAGTTAGCTCCCTATGCTGATGAATTAGATCGTGAGGAAAGACTTGCACCAGGAATATTTCGCAGGTTGGGTGAGCTTGGCATATTAGGTCTGACTTGTCCTGAAGAATTTGGGGGGGCAAAACTAGGTGCCGTTTCAGTTGTCGCAGTCATGGAAGAGTTGAGTTATGCTTGTCCAGGAACATGCCTGAGTTATTTAGCTCATTCTCTTTTATTTGTGCATAATTTGTCTCAAAATGCTTCGCCTGAGCAACTTATTCGTTATCTACCAAGTTGTATTTCAGGTGAAATGATTGGTGGTATGGCAATGACAGAACCAGGAGCTGGTTCTGACGCTATTGGTTTACAGACAAGAGCTGTAAAAAAGGATGACCATTATATTTTAAATGGTTCTAAAATGTTTATTACCAATGGACCTATTGGAGATGTCTTTCTGGTTTATGCCCGTACGGGAGAAGATCGGATGAACCTCTCCTCATTTATTGTGGAAAGAGGTTTCCCTGGTTTTTCAGTAGGGAAAAAGTTGTCAAAAATGGGAATGAGAGCAAGCCCCACTGGCGAATTGGTGTTTAAAGATTGTATTGTTCCCGCTGAAAATTTAGTTGGGGAAGAAGGTTCTTCCGTAAAGCATATGATGAAAAACTTGGATATTGAAAGGGTTGGTCTGGGGGCTATGTCGTTAGGGATAGCAAGAGCATGCTTGGATCATTCTTTAAAGTATGCGCAAGAGCGTCAACAATTTTCGGAGAACATTATCAATTTTCAGGCAATTAGTGAGAAAATAGCAAATATGTATATTGGCTATCGAGCGGCAAGAGCTTTTATGTATGAAGCTGCTCAAGTTATTGAAGAAGGTAGAAGAGCGAATCAAGAAGCTGCTGCTGCTAAAGTTTTTGCTTCTGAAATGGCTACAAAAGTTGCGCTTGATGCTATTCAAGTTTTGGGAGGATATGGTTATATTCGTGAATTTCCAGTTGAAAGACTTATGCGAGATGCGAAGTTATTAGAAATTGGAGGTGGTACTAGTGAAATTTTACGCAACATTATTGTTAAAGAATTTGTTCGTAAAAGTAGCAAATAATTGTTTTTTAAATTCGTTCTTGTATTGAAAGTTTGTTTGCATATGCCTACAATCTACAAGTTGGAGTAGATTAAAATGAATGTTAAGTTCATTTAAATTGGGAGTATGAAATTTGCAGGATAGTTCAAATAACTTAATTATAAAAAGCTTGGCGCCTTCTTCGGATAGGTTGCCGCTTTTTATTGTTGGTGATGTACATGGATGTGCCCGTGAGCTTTTTGAACTGATAGAGGCCGCAAAAAAGCATATTCCTAAATTTCAATTAATTTTAGTTGGAGATTTATTTACCAAAGGCCCCGATCCTGTTGGGATATATGAAATTATCCAAGAGTATGGTGCACTTTGCATAAAAGGTAATCACGATTGGGCTTTATGGTCTACAATTCAACAAGCACAGAAAAGAAGTTTTCATTCTTTAGCAGAGCATACAAAACAAACATTGCATTTAATACGTTATCATAAAAGGGCAATTTTTGATTTATTATGTTCATTACCACATGCATATGTGTCAACAGTTGTGTCGCAATTAAAAAGAAATGAATGGGAAAAAGAATATCCGTTAATTATTGTGCATGCAGGTCTTGATGCGACAAAAGGTCTATTAGGTTCATCGGAAAGAATGTTACTCACGGCCCGTTACGTAAAATGGGATTTAAAAGGTAACGAAAAAAAGTTAACTGTTGTACCTGCAGGATATCGATCTGAAGTATTAAATCAAACGAATCAAAATTCTCCTCTACAAAAACCAACATTGAATATTGATAAAGAACGTGAACGTTTTCGTTGGCATGAATTACACCAAGGACCTGCTTTAATTGTTTTTGGACATGATGCGAAGCAAGGACTTTTTCGTAAAACTCTTCCATCAGGAAGGCCAATCTGTGTTGGAATTGATACAGGTTGTACATATGGTAACAGTTTAACTGGATATTTTCCCGAAATTGATCTAGCTGTACAGGTTAGAGCACAAAGAAAATATTTTGATATTAAAAAAAATATTATTCTTCTCAAACCGCATCAATCGAAATTTGTAACTGTTTGAAGTGAATTAGAATGGATTCTTTTTATGAATAATAATTCTTCTGTTTCAGTTGAAGTTGATTCAGAAAATAATGCACAAAATATTTATTTAGGTTGTGAGTTGTTTTTGGATCTGTTACTTAAGCAATCTATAAAAGTTAATTATGTTACAATTCGTACTTATTGTAATGGAGCATGGCATCAACTTGCAGGAAAAGATTTTTGTGCGCATCTTGGGAGAGCTGTTGAATACTGGACTAATTTATTACCCATTGAACAAAGAAAATATGGACAAAGTGTTGTTTTAATAGGAAGAAACACATACAATTCATTTGTGGCATTATATGGAGCTGTTTTAGCGGGTTTAGATGTCATGTGCGCTCCCTCGCAAATGTCAAAAAGTGATTTAAAATGGTGTTTAAATTATTTTAATGGAGTTGTCATTGCTTCAGATATAGACGAGTTGACTCCGCAACTAGATGGTTTTTCAGTACCAGTTTTAAATATTTCATCAGCAGCATGGATGCCGCAGGATAAACACCCTGAACCTAAAATTTTGAGTATTTATAAAGAATTTAAACTAAGAAATAATAATAATAAAAATAATGAAACAACAGAAAATCAAGATGAATTAAAGGAACATAAATCTAACATTGCAAATATTCCAGAAGATTCGCCTTGGAGAAAAATAAAACCAGGGCGTTTTTCTTTTGTATCGTTTGGACATGATGGGTTTCAAAAACCAGAAACTCTTAATGCCGATGCTCTTGTTACCACTGCACAGAATTTTATAATTCATGCTGAATTTCCAAAACAAATATTTTGGAAAAGTATGGAATTAATGATGCCAAGTAACCCATTTGCTCATTTAAGTCGTTTATGTGCCATGTTAAAAAATGGAATAATTGGTTTTCCAAATCCAAGCACTGATTGGGAAACCAATTTAAGAATTTTAAGACCTAGTTATATTTTTGGGAGTTCGAATGAGTTAGAACAATTA
>CAYSZE010000016.1:0-5127 GCA_964435255.1 uncultured Oligoflexia bacterium | reverse complement strand
TTCTTTTTAAAAATTCCTTTTCATCAAAAGTAAGGGTATTTAATTTTTGTGGGGTCATTTGAGATAAAATGCTAGTTAAATTAACAGTAAATTTATGTAGATTATAGTAATTCATTGCTAATTTTAATGAACACGCACTATTTCCAGCAGCAGAGACGACAACATAACCATTTTCAGTTCTTTTCATTTCAGAAGTTATTTTATTATTTATAGTTGCATTATCCGAATATAATGCTGGAAAATAAAAAGCTTCACTTCCGTAACTTTGATTAATTATTTGAAATTTTTGATTATTTGCATATGTGTATTGTGTGAGAAAGTTATTATTAAATGATGATTGAATAAAATTGTTATTATCAAGAATATTAGAGCTAGCAATTTTGGCATTGGAGGCAACCCCGCGAAAACCATTATTCGAATTCAAAGAACCTGCAATAATGCCTGCAACATTTGTTCCATGGGTATTTGTGTTATGATAAATTGGCATTGAATTTGTTTGTTGAATAAGAAAATTGCTAAAGTTTAATGAACCATTTATAATTTTATTTTTTATTAAATCTTCATGGTCTAAATAAACAGCAGAGTCGGCAATTAAAATTCTTATATTTTTACCAGTTTCTTTTATATTTTCAATATTTAAATCGATCCCTTTTTTTGCTGAAATATTTGAATAAGAATTTTGTCCTGTGTTTTTTAAATGCCACATTTCATTAAATAAGTTCGGATTTTTTATTTTTATATTGTCTTTAATTTTGTCTGTATTTCTGTTTTCATTAAAAGAATTCTGCCGCATTTTATCTTCTATTTTACAGCTACAAAACAATAATGTGAAAGAAATTAAACATTTTAACTTCATAAAACCTCCTGTTATTTTTCTTCAATCATGTAAGAAATATATTCTAATTTTACATTTTCTAAATTTAAGTCATTTTTTAAGGTATTAAATATATCAAAATATTGATCATTTTTATGGATTTTAGCGATTGCAAGTTTTTCTTTCTCAAAGACAGAAATAATATCAAAATTTTCAATATTTTTTAAATATGTTATGTCATTAATGTAGTTAAATGATATAAATCCATTTATTAAGTAAATTTTATTGATATCTTTATCATATAAAATTTGATAATGGGGTGTTAAACTTTCTGAAATATATTTTTTGTTAATGTAAATGTAATTGTTATCTTTCCATAATATATTTCCTTTTAAATTATTTTCATTCTCTTTTTCTAGTGAAATTATATCTTCGATAAAGAATTTATTATCAATTTTAATTTGGCTGTTTTCTGTAAGTAAACTTAGTATCTTTAAAAAATCAGATTCATTTATGAAAGTTATATGCGAATAATTAGCTGTTTCTTTTGTAGGTGTGTTTTTGTTTGTTTTTTTTATACTTCTGACTGTCTTTTCTGTTGGTTGTATTTTAGTGTTTGTTTCTTTTATTTTGTGTTTTTTAATTGTGAAAATTATAAACAAAACAATTAAAAATATAATAATGAGAATAATTTTAGTATTTTTTAACATCGGTTACCTTTTATTTAAAACTTAACAAACCGTAGTTTTATTACTTTAGAATAAATATATAATCAAATTTATAAATACAAATATTTATAAATTTGTGTTAACTTATTGTTTATTATTAAAAAGTGTTAAATATGTTAAAATATGATTTTTATAAATTAACATATTAATTATTGATTTATTTTGCTTTTGAAAATGAAATAGAATTTATTAAAGAGTATTAAATATGAAATTCTATTAATTTTTTTAATTATAATGAAGTTTTAAATTATTTTAAATATTATATCTTATAAAGAGAAATTATATTTATTATCTTGTATTTGTTCTTTTTTCATTTAATATTTTAGTAAGTCTATTTGATAATTCATCTAATTGATGTGCTTTACCTAATAATTGTTGCGAGTGATTTTCCGTTTGGCTTACTATTTGATTCATTTTTTGGCTTGTCTGTTCCATTAATCTTAAAGCATTGGTTGCTTCTGAACTTCCTTTTGATTGTTCAGCGTTTGCCGCACTGATTTCATGTGCCATTTCGCTGGAACGAGTGGCGATGTCAAGAACTTTGCCAAGCAATTCTAGTGATTTTTGGCTGTTTTTAAGCCCAATTTCAACAGAGCTTGCAACATCTTTTATAGAATTAGAAAAATCTTCTTTAAAAGAATAAATAAGATCACTCACTCTTTGATTCGAGTTAGAGACGATACTCGATATTTCTATTGAAGCCCCGCCGCTCATTTGCGCTAAATTTCCAACTTCTTCCGCAACAACTGCAAAGCCTTTTCCTGCTTCTCCTGCGCGTGCCGCTTCAACTGACGCATTAAAAGAAAGTAATTTGGTTTGAAATACAATGTCATCAATGACACCTGTTTTATTTGAAATTTGGTTGATAATTTGGACAACTTCTTGCATTTGTTCAAGGTTCATTGTTGTGGTTTTTTGCATGCTTTCTTGTGACTGCGTGATTGAATTCATAGTTTGATTTAAAGACTGTAAAGACTTCAGACTTTGTTCGACTATTTTTTTTGTTTCCATCGACAAATCAGATGATTGAGTCGCTGATTCAGCCGTTCTTGCAATCATTTCATTCATTTCAGTCATGGCAGTGGCTGTTTCGTGAATAGAAGAGGATTGGGTCTGACCAGCATTATTTAACTCTTGTGATGTGTGATTTAATTCTTCAGATGTTGCAATTAAAGTATTAGTTTGTTCTTTTAGTGAGTTAATGACATCTTTAACTGGCAAGACAACTTTAATCAGTTGCTGGATCCCGCCAAAAATAGAAATACAAAATGTTACAATGGCAGCTAAAATGAGCCAAAATAAATTTTCATTTCTGACTTTTGAAGTTTCAGTTACGATATCATCAATATACACTCCGCTGCCTATCATCCATTCCCAAGGTTTAAAGACTTTAACATATGAAATTTTAGGTTGTGGTTCATTTTTTCCTGGTTTAGGCCACATGTATTCAATAAAACCATTGTTATCCGTTTTAACCAAATTGACCATTTCTTGGAATATTCTTTTGCCATTGGGATCTTTTAAATCTGAAATATCTTTCCCATCTAATTCTGGTTTAAAAGGGTGCATGATCATATTGGGATGTAGGTCATTGATCCAAAAGTATTCATTTTCATTGTAGCGTAACAATTTTATTTCTTCCATTGCTTCGCGTTGAGCTTGTTGTCTGCTTATTTGCCCAGATTTTTCTTTATTGTAATAGAAAGTAAGCGTATCAAACATGGACTCAATTGAAATACGAACGGAATCTTTTTTAGCCATTTTTATCCGTTCTTCGTAATTAGGTAACGTAAACAAAAGGAAAACTAAAATAAGTGGGATAGCTGCTAAGATCCCGCTACCTATATTGGTTTTTAAAGAATGAATATTTTTAAATAATTGTTTAAGAACTAGCATTGTTCTCTCTCGTATAATGGATGTTCAGTGGTTTTATCGAGAGGCCAGTCTTAAACTTAAATATTGAATTTTTATAGACCTATTAAGTGTTGAGAGTTTGACTTTTTATCTTTGTATCTACCACTTTTGCCACACATGAGTCGGACCAAACATTTAATGAAGTTTCTATCATGTCAATAATGCTATAAAAGGGAAGAATAATAACTAAAAGGGCAATGGAAACATCCATACTGGCAAGTAAACTTGCGCTTAAGAAGAAACATCCCATAGGCACACCAGCATTTCCTATTGCTGCAATTGTAGAAATAAAAATCCAAAGAATCATTGTTGGAATTGTTATTTCAATTCCTTGGTTTTGCATTAAAAAAATAACAGTAGTGAATATGAATGCCGCACAACCATTCATATTAACGCTAGTGCATAATGGTAGTACAAACCGACTGACGGTTGGAGATATATTCAAATTTTTTTCAGCCGTTTCAATAGTTACTGGTAAAGTCCCCGCAGATGACTTTGAAAAAAAAGCAAGGGATAATGCTGGTAACATAAGACGCATTGTTTGATAGGGTTTAATTCCATTTGTTTTAAGCCACAGAGGAAGAATGACAAAACCTTGAATTAAATTTGCTAAAACAACAACTGCTAGATAAAGGCTGAGTCCTTTTAATTCCATCCCTTGTTTTAAAGAAAGTACTGTTACTGTCATAAAACCAAATAATCCGATGGGTATGATTTTTATGATCCACTGGGTAATAACAAGAAAAAGACCATGTGCTCCTAAAAAAAAGTTTTGCACTGTTTCTTTAGCGTGTTGATGAGGAATATGACGGATAGCTAAGCCAAAGATAATTCCTATTATTAAAATAGACAAGACTTGATGTTCAATAAATGGTGAGAAAATATTATTTGGGATAATATTTGCAATGTGGCTTAAATAGCTTTTATCTGTAGCAATTTTATGATCCTGTTGATTTATAGCGATTTGAACATTGTTAGGTGAAATGATCAAATAAAGTAGAAAACTGATAGTTGCAGCTAGTATTGTAGTGAATAAAGTGTAAGCAATTGTTCTTTTCCAAATACTTTTAGAAGTTTCTTCAGACTTGTAATTTGATAAAGTTACAATTAAAGATAGACCAATAATTGGTAAACTTATAAATTTAAATATCTTGATAAATAGATCGGAAATAAAATTGCCGAAAGCATGAAATAATGAAATATCACTTAATCCAGCAGCTATTCCTAATAATATCATTAATAAATATAATGCTGGTTTAAGAAATCGCTGATTCTTTATTGTAATGTGATTGGCGCACATGTCTTTTTACCTTATTTTTTATTGTCTATAGTTAAGAAGTAAAATTTTGTATGAATGGAATTTAGCAACAACAACAAAAGATGTTGTTATTATTATGGGAGGATGGTAATAAAGTCATTTTTTTACCTTTAAATTTTGCAAGCTTTAGCCAATACTATAGTGGATTATATTTATAACATATAGATATGAAAGTCAAATGAATATAATTGTGAGTTAAAAGGAATGGTGTATTTGTTTAGTAATTACTAAAGCTTATATTATGAGGCTTTTTTTTCTTTTTTATAAAGAGAATGATTTAATTTTGATTTAATTAAATTGATATAATTTTTCATAGTTGTTACACTAGCAGTAAATAAGTGAATATCGTTTGC
>CAYSZE010000015.1:0-4656 GCA_964435255.1 uncultured Oligoflexia bacterium | reverse complement strand
TCGGTAACCGGTACTATCGCAGCCTGGGTGATCCGGATATTGACAGCTTTCCTGCGGATGGTGTCCCGGACGAGGTGTGGGACATGGTGTTTATTCCCGCCACCACGAAAGAGATCCTGCACTGGATGAAGCACGCCGGTGTAATGATTGGCGTGATGTCGCGATTTGGGGCTGTGTTTGAAGAAGTCTGCGACATCACCAACTCAAACGTCGCGATGATGCTTTCTGACGTGTCGCCTGATCCGCGTGCAGCACCGCCACGAAGAATGATGGAGTTCTGCACCCGCATCAGCGAGTCAGACGTGAATTCTCAGCTGCTGTCGCTCGCCGAGAAGTTGTGCATTGCATCCGAGTACGACGAATGGCTTGAGAAGTCATTGCGGTCGAAACGGATTTCCTATCAGAAGGTGTTCGATACGCATTCGCTGGTGACGGCCGAGGTACCGCGGTATCTGGAAGAACTGAATGCTCTGTCCAAGATTTCTCGCCAGGGCTATGTTCATAGCTGGTGGGCTAAGGCCGTAGCCGTATTTCAGGGGCTCGAGCTGAAAGCCAAGAAACTCCTTCGCAGCAATGCTGATCGACGACCTCCGAGGTTTAACGCATGTCACAGCGAGAACAACAGCACAATTTTGTCTATTTCCTGATCAACAGTTACCTGAATGACGAGCAGCACGCAGAAGCTCGACGTGGCGCCGAGTCGGTACTGACTGACTTCGCCGAGAAGTCGGTTGAGCTGTTGCGGAGTGTCGGGATCGATTCAATTGCTCATGACATGCAGGGACTGTCGGTGAGGCTGGGAGATGGCACGGTGCTTCCGCTCGTGCCGGCAATTGCCACCGAGTTCGCTGATGGCGACACTGGGTTCAGTATGGCCGAGCATCCGTTCGGCGCAGGCGGCAAAGGTTCTACCATTCAGTCGCAAGACTTTCCTATCACGGGTGATCCGAACGCGAGACAACGTCGAGAGCGAAAGCTTCACGGCAGTTCGTGATTACTGCAGAGGACGCTATGTTCATCACGCTTGAGGGTATTGATGGTTGCGGTAAAAGCACGCAGGCACGCCGACTGCATGCTTTGATGCTGGATGCCGGCATCGATTCGATGCTCAATGTGGATCCCGGCGGCACCGAGCTTGGCAAGCGTTTGCGACAGCTGGTGCTCGATCCGACGATTGACATGGATCCATGGGTGCAGGCACTAGTGTTTACCGCGGCCCGGGCCGATGCCGCGAAGCGAATTCGCCGCCACATCGACGCTGGCGGTACGGCGATTAGCGATCGCTGGGGCCTGTCGACTATCGTCTATCAATGCATTGCTCAGGGCATTGATCGCAAGTTGATCGATACGGTCACATCGTCGTCGTTCCTGTACGGCGTGTCGCCGAGTCTTCAGATCATCATGTCGATTGAACCGATCACGGCGTTTGAGCGTCGCGAGGCTCGCTCCGGGCCGCCAACGATCGGCAATTGCACGGCGCCATCACAGGCCGCGTGTCGCAAGGCACTCCAGGATCGATTTGAGAGCAAGGGCGCTGAGTTCTTCGCCAAGCTGCATGCCGGTTATCAGTCACTGGGTAGTATGCCCAACACGGTTGTTGTGGACGTGGAAGGTTTCTCTGAGGAAGTCGTGACATCGATGCTGGTGTCGATCATCGTGGAACACGAACCACGACTCGCGAAGCTAGCAGAGGTTGTTGGTACGGCGTAGCGATTAGCCACCTGTCGGGCGACAATACGACCGACATTGGAGGCGAAATGGCTCCTCAGCAATTGTTCCTCAACGGACTGTCGAACTACCTAGCGAATTGCCCGGCGGATGACGTGCTGAGGCGGGTGTTGATCTATTGCAAAGCCCATCTGACCAAGATGCCGCCAATCATCTTTCGTGAGTCGTACGATATTTCGTACCCGCATGATTGCATGGTCATCGGACTGGGTCCCATCGGCAGTGGCGAGGTTCATTTGACGTTCGGTGGTTTCTACGTTGAGTTGAGGCACAGCAAGTGAGCATGCCATCGCGTGTGATCCATGTGGACGGCGGGCCGCTGCCTGATATCGCGGCCACGAAAGTGACGTGCGAGTTGACCGTCGATCTGACGGACATGCCGCCGGCGATTCGCCAGCAACTCGCTAACGCGATGGTCAAGGCTGCCGATGACTTCATTCACGAGATCGGGATTTACCCGATGCCACAACTCGAGTTCGCATTGGCGGGCACAGAGGTGCCGTGCCCTCGCCGGTTTCACGTTAACCAGCCGCCCACCAACAGCGGGACATCGTTTGCTGTTGAGCGTCCGCCGCTACGCGTGCCGACAGTTAGCCTGAGAGTTGTCGACACGGACAATGTGTTGACCGTGTACGTGGACAACGTGTTGGGTGATGATGCTCACGGCGATGGCACGATGACGAATCCATACCGCACGCGAGAAGCCGTGGAGCGGATGGCTAGTGTCCGAGGCGGTGTTGTGGTCACGCGACGGCCTGGCGGTCAGCTCCTGGGCACGATTGGCGATCTGCCGCCAGATCCGCCAGCAAGACCGGCAGCCAGACCGTCTCCTATTCAGATCGTGGTCGATCGCACTCGGCGACACTGAGATTCAAATGCCCGGGCGGTCAGCACCATTCGGTAGGCGCTTTCAGGTAGTCCCGCTTCTGTTACGTAGTAGTCGGCGTCGATTCCAGTGGCAACGAACCCGCAACTGCGGAAAAACAGCTGACCGTCGAGGTTCGCTTCTCGTACCCTGAGAACCACGTTTCGGCGACGCTGCGGGCTTAGTTTTTTAACCAGCTTTTCGATCATGCTGGTGCCGATTCCCTGCCGCCACGCCTTGCGGTGGACGGCAAAGTTCAAAACCCCAATGGAGGACTTGTGTAACTCATAGACCATGTACCCAACGACTTTGTTGCACTGTTCGGCAACCATGCCAATACAGTTACGACGACGCAGTGTGCGGATGAAGTCTTCTTCTGGCCACGGATCATCGAAAACATCACTTTCAATGTCCAGGATCTCGGCCATGTCGCGACGAATCATCCAGCGAATACTGAGTTCATTCATTGTTAAGCTCCGTTGGCGTGCTTGACAGGTTTACTGAGGGTTTCTATCTTGTTGTTTATTCGTTTCCGTCTCATTCTGGAGTTATCACATGGTGTTGTTCTCGCAACGTAGTTTAGTGGCTCTGGCAAAGGTTTCGCAGATCACCGACGCCTTGTCAACGGATGCTGAGGTACTCGGCAAGCAGTTGGTCTCGGCCGGGTATCAGGGCATTCCCGGCAACTATGCCGACGACCCGATCGCTCACATGTTGCGCGATCGTGGTTTGAACATCTTCTCGATCGAGAAGGCCGAAAACCCCGAGTTGAAGGACTTGGTGGTTGCCTCGATCACGGTTGCTGGTCACCCGGCGCTGATCGAGTTGCCGACGGCGGTGGCGAAGTTGTGGCAAGCGTTCCACGATGGCGGCTGGCCGGAACTCGTGCGGCACGCCTTCCGCGAATCGCACAGCGCGAAGCTGGTCACTATGTCGGCAGCTCCGATCGCTGCTCGGTACAACGAGCACCGGGACGACCTCAAGAGCGACACGGACGAACCCGCTGCCGCGATTGCCGACTCGAGTGCCAGTCCCAAGTTGACGGTCGGTTCGCCGGCGTCCGGAGCGGTGCCTCAGAAGCGCGGCCGCGGTCGTCCCCGTAAGCATCCAGCGAAGATCGAACGATCGTAAGCTGGTTGCTCGTAGATTGGACGTAAGACAAACAACACCCCGCAGAGAAGCCCTCTGCGGGGTGTTTTGCTTAGTCCACGATAATGCGTCGCGTGTTGGTGGGGGTGGTTGTTTCGGCGCTGAATGATTCTTGCGTCAGGCCTTGTCGCATGCTGGCATAGCCGAGGATGCCGCGAGTGTGTCGAGAAATCAAGAACACAAGCTTGGCCTGGTCCTCAGACTCGCACGCGAAAAGTCGGTACTGTCGGCCGTCTTTGATGAAGCCCAGCGAGTCGCCGTATATGAAATCTGGCAGTTCTTTAAGGCACGCCGGGCCTGATGAGGTCATGATCCAACGCTGACAAGAGAATGTAGCGTGAGTCAGTAACTGGTCGCAGATATGCTCGTCTGGTCGGTTGTTGAGGATCCTGGATTCGATCAGTTGGTACGCTTCAGCGAACGCAGATTGTGGCAGCTTAGCGACACCGATGTCGATGGCGTGCGTCAGCCAGACGATCATTAAACCCAAAGCCCTGGTACGTTGTTCCGCGTTGAGCTGCGACGGTTCGTTGATTTGGTACACTTTCCATGCCGATGAATTGGCGGTCAAGTCTATCGTTATTTCTTTGTCGTTGTTGCGACGTATGGAGTACAGCTCGATAGATGGCACGTTAGTCCAAATACCGTTGTTGGCTTGAATGAGCATGTTTATGTTTCCCAGGTGTTGTTGTCGTGAATGTAGGCGAGCAGCTCTTCCAGCATTGCGGCACGGTCAGGCCTACGCATTTCATGTCTTATCACGACAATGTAACTGTCGATTACAGCGTTGTAGACGTGTCGCGACAAGAGTAGCTGGGAGAACAGCGCTGCTGCCGCGCTGGATGATGCGTTAGGCGTTGTTCGCGTATGGGCCTGGGTGATGATCATGATCTGCCACACAGTGTCGATCAGGC
>CAYSZE010000014.1:0-3274 GCA_964435255.1 uncultured Oligoflexia bacterium | reverse complement strand
TAAATAGACTTTCGAAAGTTTAGCGATTGGAAAACGGAAATGAGAATAGCTGTTTTTAATAAAATTTCGATTGTAATTATTTGTTATTATTGGAATATTAAAATCTTCAGGTTCGCCTGTACCCTAGGCGGTAGTAAGAATCGGATTTCCTCCTCCCCGTGGTCCTGCTTGGTTCGCCTGTACCCTAGGCGGTAGTAAGGAAGTGAAAGAAAATGAAGAGAATGACTATATGGTTCGCCTGTACCCTAGGCGGTAGTAAGGCAGTTTGATCAGGAATAGCCCCATTTACGATGGTTCGCCTGTACCCTAGGCGGTAGTAAGGATGTAACACTCGGCGGCAACGACTAAACTTGGGTTCGCCTGTACCCTAGGCGGTAGTAAGCAAGTGCTCTTCAAACTTCTTATCATTGAGATGGTTCGCCTGTACCCTAGGCGGTAGTAAGAAAATAAAGCTTGCGAATTCTTATGATAGTATGGTTCGCCTGTACCCTAGGCGGTAGTAAGACAACATTAATAATATGTTCAAAAGATTTTATGGTTCGCCTGTACCCTAGGCGGTAGTAAGGAGTGTTCGTTGTCTTTCGGCAATTTCGCTTAGGTTCGCCTGTACCCTAGGCGGTAGTAAGCTGCTGTTTGATGGATTTTTGAAGAGAATCTTGGTTCGCCTGTACCCTAGGCGGTAGTAAGTACATCCCAAGCCCACGCTTCTACTTTTGTCCGATTCGCCTTTTTGCAGGCGGTAGTAAGTGGATCATATAATTCTTCTTTATCATCAATTTGGTTCGCCTGTGTGCAGGCGGTAGTAAGGTGGAATAATGGATGCTGATAAACAGTTAAAAGGTTCGCCTATGTGCAGGCGGTAGTAAGTTAATAAATAATTATATATATTATATATAAGGTTCGCCTGTGCGCAGGCGGTAGTAAGCAATTAATAGGAGCTGAAAACGCAGGAGATATGGTTCGCCTGTACCCCAGGCGGTAGTATATAAAATGGTTTTCAAACCAAAATCTTACAATAAGTCCGTCTTTGCACAGTTACTGAAATTTATTTAATATGTTTCCAAATCGTCGATGGATTTATTAATTCTTAATTCTGTTTTTAAAAAAGAGTCCTTAATTAAATGAGAAAACCAGATTAACAGCTCACTTGGTTTATCAATTGCCTTATATTTGCTTTTGTTTCGTTTTAAATAAAGTTCAGATATAATTGTTAAAACATTGAGTTGATCATCTTTTAAATCTTCTCCTACCCAACCAGAAGATTCTTTTTCTTTAATTATTTCAGCTATCAAAGAAATGAGTTCAGGGAACGTGTTAACTTTGTCGATGCATTCTTTAGCTTTTTCATTTTCAATAAAACTGCAAATACAAACAATAAGTGAATTTAAATATTTTTTTATCATTAATTTTTCATTTCGATTAAGATTCATAAGCTTATTTTACCGCACCACTATCAATCAATGAGTGTTCTTTATGAACATTTAACATTTGTTCATCATCATTTTTTCTTTCTCTTGATTCTAAATTTTTATAAATAGAATCATCTCCATTTGTCTTTTCAGTAAGATGAAAATGTTTTAGTTTTAGCTCTATGTTTTCACGTTTAAGGGCTTCTTCTTTTTTAATTGACTCTAATTTCTCTAATAAAACAGCTTTATCAATTTCAAGCTTTTGAATACTAAGGCTATTGAGTTCAGATTTTTTAAGCCTTTCTTCAAGTTCCATAATTTTTTTCTTGGATTCAAATTCCCTCGCTTCATAAGCAATATTCAATTTATTTTTATCCTCAAATTGCTTCTTTAAGATTAAATGATCACTTAATAGCTGATTCATTTTCGCTTCTTGATTTTCAAGAGCATCTCTTAAAGTTAAAATTTCTTTTTCTTTTGTTTGAAGCTCAAATCTTTGCTTTTCTTCATTTTGCAAAACGAGATCATAAAATTTTGCTTCTAATTCTTGATTTTTTTGTTTAAATTCCTCTTGTAGTTTATCTTCTAATCCTTTTTTATACTCCTCAAATTCCCCCCTCTCACGATTGAGTTCTTGTAATTCTTTCTTAGCTTGTTCCTGCATTTCAAAAGCAATCATAAGCTGCGAGCGGTTAATCTGATTCAAACGGTTAGTAAGCAAATCGACCTCAGCGAGAGCTTTTTTCTGTTCACTTTCTTCAGGCAGAGCTTGCATTTTAAAGGCTTCAACAGCCGCTTTAAAATATTGCTGCGGTTTCATCCCTGAACGGTTAATTTCATTTTGAAAAAAGTCACGCTCTTCAATAGAACTGCAACGAAACTGGATTCTTGGGTCGATTTTTAGTGAGCTTGTTTCTTCTAAAGTCATATTATTTTTCCTTTTATTCGTATTTCCATGAGGTAATTTTTTTAAATGATATTATATTTATATCATTTGTTTTCGCACCGCTATCTTTTTCATATTCCATATTAATATTACTATGATCTATTGAAGATGTATGAAGATTATTTCCATAGTATATAAACGCACTTTTTGTTTCACCCGAATCATCATCAGTAAAATCAAGTCTAATACAGTAGTCTGAAATTATTTCATAGAAATGATAACCGACTTTTAAGCTAACACCATTTAATTTAGCTAATTCATTTTCGTTATAAAAAACATTTTGATATTTATAAAATCTTAATTCAAATTTATCAACGTATTTTCCATGGCTTATTTGATAATTAGATAATTCTATTTTTTTAACTTCTTCTTTATATCTATTTCCAATATTACTTCCTGTTTTATTGTGAAAAAAACGATTTAATCTTATTCTTTTTTGTTCTTTCCTACACCAAGCTTTAAATTTAGGCAATCCTGTAATCGCTAAAGCACCTGAAGCCATTATGGCAGAACCAATAGAACCAATAGAACTGACCACATCCCAATAACCCATTTACTCCTCCTTTGATATTTTAAGATATTTCACTTTCCTGCTCGCACTTTCTTTTTCCTCATCTGTTTTACGGATGTACATCATCGTTGTCATCATGGACTTATGCCCAAGCAAATCTTGAATTTCAGAGAGAGGAACACCATTGCGATGCAAATGACTCGCGACTGTTGCTCTGCACGAGTGAGGACTGATTTCTTTTTCTATCCCATGCTCACGAGCAATAGTGGTAATCAGGCGCGCAAGGTAATCCCGATTGATTGGTTTTTTTGAGAACGGTGTAAGAGAAAAGAGAAAATCCTCTTTTTTAGCAAGAGGTCTTAAAGTAACAATGTAACTTTTAAGGAGTGCGGCTAATTCATCACTTAT
>CAYSZE010000013.1:0-12102 GCA_964435255.1 uncultured Oligoflexia bacterium | reverse complement strand
GAGATATTGATTACATAATGATATAGCGGAAGTTAGCATTTCTCCCACAGATTCAACAGAATGATCTGAATAATATGGGATATCAAATAATTTTTGTATTTTAAGATACTCGAATAAAGTAAATTCAATTTCTCTTCTGTCAATCATAAAGGAACTTGAAGCAGTAGCAGCCATTCTTAATATCTCCCAAGAAAAACAATAAAAGTAAAATGAACTCAGTTAAGTGAATTCCTCTAAATTAATTAGAATCTTTATCAGTTGCCAGCCATTTTTCATCAGAATCATCTAAGATAATTGAAGCAAACTGAGATGAATATTCAGAGTCAGATTTTATGGAAGCAAAATCTTAGTCAAATCGGGCAAGTTCAATTAGTTTTTTATCTTCAATGAGAGCAAGTTTCAAGTTTTGTAGCGCTTCACTTTTTTTTCCAAGTAAAGCTAGCATACAAGCTTTATTATAAATATAAATTGCTGTGTTAGGTTTTATTCGCAAAGCAGTTTCAAAGTCATTCAATGCACTAGCGTAGTCAGTGTTTTTGTAATATGAAATTCCTCTTTCTGCATATAAATCATCTTTGTTAGCATCTAGAGCAATAGCTTTGTTGTACATTTCAATGGAATCTTCATATTTTTTTTGATTACGATACAACTCACCAAAGACACTATATGCAAGTAGATACTCAGGTTGTTCCTTTATAAGCTGTTTTAATGCATTTTCTAAAATAAATAGTGCATTTTGTTTTTTATATTCGGAAATCAAGGAAACAAAAAATTGTTTATTTTCTTTTGCTGTTTCAGCAGAGTAAATTGCAGCAGTAGCTGCATCGGCATAATTCTTATTTTTGAAATGCGCCATAGAAATGTGAGCATATACAAGAGAATATGCAGTACGATTTATGTATGTTCTTTTATTTAAAGTTATAAGTAATTTATTTAAATTATCGATGGAATGTTTATATTTATGTTGCAGACTATATTGCATGACAGCTAGTTGCAAACGTGATTCGACATCATTACCAAGCATAATAGCTTTTTCAAAAGCTAATGTGGCTAATTCATAATTTTTTAACGTTAAATATGATAAAGCAGTTTTGTGCCATAGCCATCTGTCAGGATATTTTTCACTAAATTCATTTAACATTCTTGCCGCAAGTTCTGGAGTATAGAGTTTTGTAAATGCTATGGAAACAGATTGAGATATATCGTCTGTCGTTGCTCCTTTTTGCAGAGCAAGTTTAGCATTTTCTATAGACTCATTAGGTTTTTTTTCAGCGTATATTCTTGCTTTTTCAATATATGAATCTAAGTGATCGGGGTATTGATTTAAAGTTTCTATATACAATTGTTCTGCTGCTTTAGCTTGTCCTGAGTAGTATAAGATATCAGCTTTTGCAAATAGCACCTTAGGACGTTTGGGCGCAAGTTCATAAGCTTCCGTAACAAGTTCAACACTTTTTTGTAATTCATAGGGGTGTCTCGTCCCTTGTGATACTTGGAGCTGGATTAATTTAGAAAGTTCTAAATAAGCATCAACATTTTGAGGATTTAAACGAATGCATTCAATAAGCAGTTTTTCTGCTTTAATTTGCTCTCCAGGTAAAGCATTAATGAGTATAATTTTTGCTTCTCTAAATATTTTTTTTGCTAATTCTATTTCACTTTTTTGTTGTTTTTTATAGGCAAATTGGTTGTTGTTTTTTTGCAAAACCAAATCATTAGGACTATTATTGGCATAAGATAATAGTTCCATTGTTAAACTGTTGCATAAAATACTTAATGTTAAGATTTTATTGATCAAAGAAAGTCCTTCCTCAGCATTTATAAATGCTGTAAGGCGAGTTATACCTATCTCCTATATCGACTTATTTGGTTGATTATTAAGTTTAAAAGAAAATGGTTAACTATTTGATATTATTAAATTTTTAACTTATTGATTATACGAGCTATTATGTAAGACTTTTGATCCATTGAAAAAAGCAAAGGATTATAAAAACTAAAATGTTAAGAAAAATTATCTTTATAATCGGATACTATTATTTTGTTTTACTAGTGAAAACCTGCAAAATTAAGTTAGTGGGATTTGAAAATGTAGAAGCATTTTGGCGCCATAAAAAAAACATCGTTTTTTGTTGCCCACATAATGCCATTTTAGCTTGTTTTGTCGGAGTTGATTCCGTAGTCCGTCCTAATGTTGTTCTCATTTCAAGTTTAAGTCATGATGGGGAATTGATTGCAAAGCTTTTAATCAAACGCAAATTTGAAATGATCAGAGGTTCTTCTAATAGAGGGGCAAAAAAAGCACTCCTAGAATTACAAAGAGCAGCAAAACAGGGGAAAAGTGTTGGTATTGCTTTTGATGGTCCAAAGGGTCCTCCTTTTGTCCCAAAGCGTGGAATTGTTGCGTGTGCACGGGTCGTTGACGGTCCAATATTTTTTATTCATGCCCATGTTTTGCAAAGCCGTCTGTTGGGATTTCCAAAGGGGTTTCGTGTGAAGTCCTGGGATCGTTTTCTTGTTCCTTTACCATTTTCTGAAATAGAAGTGCATTTTGAAAAAATCCCTGAAAAGGTAGAAACGAATTTAAATGATGATGAACAATATGAAAATTTTGTACTAAAAGTAGTAGAAGAGCGCGCTACTCAATTGTATAAACATATATATGAAAGTTAATTTAATCTGATTTTTGCACAAATAGAATTTGGGCATCTTTATTCTTATTTATGATATCGTTGAAATTGAGGAGATAATAACCTTGATATTGGTTATTATAACTAGACTTTTTAAATAAAGCAATTTTATCTTTTAATTTTATGACATAGTCAATTAGAGAGATATCATTTTTAGGGATTAAATAAAACAAATCAACTAAAAGGCCAGAATCGCCAACACTGTATTTTTGGACATCTAAAATGTCATATTTCCCATCTTTTTTTAACAAATAAAGCTCATCATAGTTACTTTTTTGATTGATAAATGCTCCGAAGACATTACTTACATAAGCTTTATCTAAAGTCTTTTCTATTGAATAATTTGCATTATGGCCAGCATAAGTACCACTTATTAAAGAACTAGCTTTAAGAATATTCCCATTGTCATCTATAAACCGAATATCCCATATGCCATTCCATACGTTACCAATCTGTGTTAAGCTATTTTTGACTTCGCCAAATGCAAGAATTTTTTTACTTGAATTAAAGGCATCGCTTGGATTGCTGCTTATCCAATCTCTTGCCCCCCAATACTCATAAACAGTTCCTGCTCCAATATATAGACCTGTTTTGCTTTCTATTTGCCTAAAACTTCCTTGTGATTCAGTTAAAATTAATGTACTATCATTCATTTTACTATAAGCATTGATAAATTTTGTGTTACTTTTTGTTAACTCGTTTAAAATATTGCAAAGAGTATATTTTAAATTATTTAAAACATTTCCTATTTGTACTTTTTGCTCAGAACAGCTGTCATGAACGATATTCGTATTTTCAGTTATTGGTAGAGTTGCAATTGTTATACTTGTGCCAAACAAGTCACCATCTTTTAATCCAAATTTATTGCCAGGGTTTTTTTTAGATTTTCCGCCTATGAGTTCTACACAATTTTTACCATTTAAATTGCATTTAAAAATAGCACCAACTTTACTATTGGTTTCATCTTTTCTTCCTTCTGCACCAATATAAATTGATTCACCAAAAGTAACGACACTAGAGCCAAAATGATCGCCCGCTGTTAATTCTAATTCTTTTTGACTTTCTTGGTTTCTACCACCAATAAATTCAATACAACTTTCACCCTTAATTGAACATTTAAAAAGAGCTCCTGTATCATAAAGACTGGTGAGGTTAGCTGGGCCACCATCTCTACCTATAGCACCAACATAAATATTTTGTTCATCACCAGAAATACTGCTACCAAATTGATCATTTGTGATTAAATTTATTTTAGAGGTATTAAAAATATTACAATTACTACCATCAATATTACAGTAGAAAATTGCACCATTCTCTCCATTTTTATTTTTTGCGCCAATATAAACATAATTTTTTGTTACATATACACTTGAACCAAAATTATCTTTAGCAATTAATTGAATATTGTTATTAGATTTATTACCACCAATAAGTTCAAGAGCATTTAGCATAGTTGAATCAAAACTAAATACAGCACCTATGTCTTCATTTTGTTTACTTAATTCTTTACTTCTATCTCGTCCAATAGCACCAATATAAACCTTTTCCTTTGTGGCAAAAATACTTGCTCCAAAGCGATCATTAGGTAATAAATTTAAGCTGTTTAAATTTGGAAGAGAACAGTTTTTTCCTAATAAGTCACATTTATAAAGTCCGCCACGTATTGATTTGGAATTGGATTTTATATTTTTTTCTGAATCTGCTTTAGCAATTGTACCAATATAAATAAAACTTTGATTAGCAGCGACACTTGAGGCAAAAAATTCACCTTTTTGAATTTTTAATAATTCTTCAGGATGATCTGGTGGTTGTTGGATTTCTACATTTCCACCGATAAATTCTGAGCATTGGGTGCCATCAAGTTCGCATTTAAAAAGAGCGCCTTTACCAGCTCTGCCCTTTGCCCCAATTAAAAGATAATTTTGCATATTTTGTTGTGGATCTGCATTTACAACCCCAGCAGAGGAGTTGGCTGACGTCGCATAGTCATTGCTGCGGCCACTTTTGGGAGAACATGCGTTCAAAGCAAAAGATAATATTGTTATTTTTATTAATCTTTTGTTTGAAGAAGCTAAGCACTTAATTAACATGTTTCCTCCAGAAGGACTTAACAGGCAACATGTTGCTTATCGGATAAATAGCGGAAATCTTAAGTTACTTAAATGCTTTAAATTATTTAATTAAATTTTCATTAAACCAATTAAATTTAGGAATTTTTTTGATATTTTGCTAAGTCAGCTAGCATATAAATTTGACCATGAATGGATTTTTTAAAGTCGGATAATAATAGACTTTCATTTTCGGAATGAGCATTAGTATAAGGATCTTCAACACCAACAAGAATAGCAGGTATGCCACCAAATTCTTCTGTCAAAGGCTGAACAAAAGGAATACTGGCGCCACATCCAATAAATTGAGTGGTATGGCCATAAGCTTTTTCTAGAGATCTAGCAGCAATTTGATAAGCATTTTCCATAGGATTTGTTATTGACCACCAATTGCTTGCAGACTCGGGGGTTAATTTAAGTTTAAAACCAGGAGGACAAACACTTTCAATATGTTTTGTTAATTTATTTAAAATATCTTGTGGTTTCATGTTTGGTACAATACGAATTGAAACACGCGCCCAAGCGGAATCTTGTATAATATTACTGACTAATTTTTTGGAACCGCTTTGAATTGCATTGATACTCAGTGAAGGATGGCGCCATAGTTTTTCGGCAAATTCATTTTCATTTGCAATAAAAGGCAACCCATTAAGAAGACCTGTGGCACCTCTAGCAATGTTTTCCATTTTTAGTTTTGCAAAATTTTCTTTTTCAATAGTAGTTAATTCTTTGAGATCGTCCATGATACCTTTAACTTTTATATTGCCTTTTTCATCAACTAATGTCGATAAAATATAGCTTAAAGCAAAAACGGGATCGGGTAATATACCGCCCCATAAACCTGAATGGACAGGGTGATCTAAAGCTAAGACTTCTATATCTAATGCAACCAATCCTCTTAAAGCGGTTGTTATACTCGGGATTCCAGAATCAACATTTGCACAGTCAGTGACAATTATGCCATCGGCTTTCAGTTTTTCTTTATGTGTTCGAACAAATTGTCCTAAATTATTACTCCCAATTTCTTCTTCTCCCTCAATGATAACTTTGACATTAACGGGGAGCTCTCCCATCGTCTTTAAGTATGCAGATATAGCGGCAGTGTGCGCAATTATACCTGCTTTATCATCAGCGGTACCACGGCCATAAAGGCGTCCATTTTTTTCAGTTGGGATAAAAGGATTAGATTGCCACTTGTCTTCTCTGCCAGGCGGTTGGACATCATGGTGAGCATAAAGTAACAAAGTTGGGGCATCAGGTTTATGTATCCATTCAGCATAAACATAAGGATGAATACCAGCACTAAGTTCTAAAATTTCTACTTTTTCAAGTCCAGCAGCTTGTAAAACATCAGCAGTTGCTTCAGCACTTAATTTAACTTGGCTTGGATCAAAACCTTGTAAACTTATGCTTGGAATTTTAACTAATTTAATGAGTTCTTCATATTCATTTTTCAGATGTTTATCACAATAATCAATAGCTTTTAAAGTAGCAACGGAAGGAGCTGTAGTAAAAAGTGGTTCACCTTTTTCATTTTTGCAACCACAATTAGGTGAATGAGTGTGCTTATTTTCAGACATTAATATTCCCCCGTACAGTCGTTTTTCAATTGTCTACTTATATATTTTTTTTTAAAATTTGCCAAGCTTCGTTTAAGTATTTCATAGCTGCAGGAGGAATTTGTGAATTTTTATCAGGATGCCAACTTTGGGCAAGATATAAATATTTTTCGCGAATTAATTTTATATCTACTGCATGATTTAAATTAAAAAAAGCAATAGCCCATTCTTTAGTTCCCTCTTTAAACCTGTTTGCATTATTTAAGCACACCTCGAAATCTGTGGATACATGTTCTTTGTTCTGATTTAATAAGTTATGCAGATCTGATAGCAAATGTTTTTTTTGCGTAAGCCGTTCTTGTTTAGCTATTTTTTTTTGTCGTTTCATTTCTGCTTCTATCTTTTTTGCTTCAAATGAGTCATCATCAATAAAATCTGTGTCCATATTGGAAAAGTTTATCTCCTGTTATATGTATTTTGAGATCGGATTGCTTTTAAGCTTTTGAATTTGGTTGTCAATTCAAATTTAAAGTCTCAACCACTTAAAAGGATATCACTATTAATATGCAAAGTCTTACATTTCAAGACAACTTAATGAGTAACATATTTCTATTAGAGACTATTTCAAGAATTGCAATGAGTGTGTTGTTTGGGCTTGCGCTATTAGGTTTTGGCTACACATTAAGTTTAAAAGCACGAGAAAAAAAACATTATGAAAAATTTCATTATTTTGCTCGAATCTGTTTTATATTGGCTGCCGTTTTTACGGTAATTTATTCAACACTTGAATTTATTTTGCCAATTAATTCAAGTACAACACAGGTTTATACTTCTATTTGTTTTGTTCTTTCTATTGCGGTTATTATTGTTGATCGCGGAAAAGAAGGTTTGCCTTCTTTTTCTTTTTTAGTGGGTGCTCTTATATTTTTAATGGCGACCATCAGCCCTTTTTTAGATCCTAAACCGTTGTATAAAGCCGATTCCATAGATTGGCTAGTTTATTTCCATATAGGTACTGCAGCTTTAGGTGAAGCTATTTTTGTGGCAGCATTTTGTGCATCGCTTTTATATTTAAGAGAATATCGTAAATTAAAACAAAGAAAGATTGACAAAACACCATCATCTACAAGTTTATCAGGGTTGGAAAAATTAATGGAACGCTCTTCCTTACTTGGACTTACTTTTATAACTGTTAGTTTATTTTCTGGACTGGCATTAATTTTCATCGGCCGTGAAGCTGTGCAAGTTGGTTTGGTTAAAATTTTATGGGCATTTTTTGTTTGGGGATGGTATGTGATGACCATCTTTGGTCGTAGCCGTTGGGGATGGCGTGGCAGAAAAGGGGCAAAATTGGCTGTTTTTGGCATGGTATTTCTCATGTTAGGATTATTTGGAACGATTTGGCAATATTTTTGAATGAGAGAAAGTTAAGTATTATTTATGAAAAAAAGAGTCTTAATTCTTCATACTGGTGGCACTTTTGCAATGGTTTTAGGAAGCAGCCAAGCAGCAGCCAAACAACAGACGACACATCTCTTAGATAATTTATTACAGCGTATTCCTGAAATTTCTTCATTGGCAGCCGTAGATTTAAAGGTTGTATGTAATATTGATTCTTCAGATGCAAATATTGAAATTTGGAATTTATTAGCAGAAGCCATACATGACAATTGGGACGATTTTGATGGTTTTGTAGTTGTGCATGGGACTGACACAATGGCTTGGACAGCAACTGCGCTCGCATTTATTTTGGAAGGTTTAACCAAACCCGTAGTATTTACAGGGGCGCAAAGACCGTTAACTGCTTTGCGGAGTGATGCTAGAGTAAATATGATCGATGCTGTTGAATTAGCGACACATGGTATACCAGAAGTTTTAATTTGTTTTGATAGCAAAGTGCATAGAGCAACACGAGCAACAAAGTATAGTAACGAACATTTGTATGCTTATAAAAGTTATAATTCTCCTATTATTGGGAGTTTTGGTGTCAATATTAAAATAAATAAAAAAATATTAAGTACCATTTTACCTGAAGCAAAAAGACACCGCCCCGTTATTAATGCTGCAGCCAATGGAAATATCACTTCTCTTCTTTGTGTTCCTGGTGCCTTGCCTTCCCTTTCTTTTATCGAGGCTCTATTGTCTTCAACGCAAGGGATCATCATTCAAGGTTTTGGGGCAGGAAATTTACCTATTGTGGGAAAAAATTGGTTAGAATTATTTGAAAGAGCTTTAGATAGGCAAATTCCAATTATTATTTCAACACAATGTGAATCAGGAACAGTTGATCTCAATTTATATGAAAATGGAAGACGTTTTGCTGCATTGGGGGGAATTTCAGCCTTAGATATGACTTTTGAAGCAGCTAGTGTAAAGCTTATGATCATGTTAGGACGAAATATTCCTTTTGATAAAAGACATGCATTTTTTGCTACACCACTAGCATATGAATGTCATCCCATTGAATCTGGGCTCAAAAATTAGGATTAGGCAGAAATGACAAATTCACCTTTTTTTACATATTGTGGTGTTCATTACAAATCCTGTCCAGTTGAACTCCGTGAGGCGTGGGCTTGTATTGGTTCGTATGATAAATTGAATATGATTTTGCAAGAACTTTACCCCACTTTGCAAATAGAATTTGTTATAATTAGCACTTGTAATCGGTATGATGTTTGTTTTTTTGGCAACATAACGAAACAACAAATTAATAATGTATTTTTAAAACTGTATTCTGATTATCAAAATCAAGAGAAAGAATTTTTAGTTTCTTCTTCTGTTACGAATTACCTACAATTTTTATTTGATCTAGAAGCGTTGCGCTATTTATTTAAAGTAACGGCAAGTTTAAATTCTCTTGTATTAGGAGAACCACAAATTTTAGGTCAAGTTAAAGATGCTTACTTAAAGTCTGTTGAGTTAGGTTTTGCTCAAAATTTGGCAGGACCTATATTTAATCGTTGTTTTAGAGTCGCAAAAAAAGTGCGGACGGAAACTGAAATTGGCCGCAATGGGATATCTATAGGTCATGCAGCTATTGATATTATTTCAAGGGTATTTGATAATTTTACAGATAAAAAAATTTTAATTATCGGTGCTGGAGAAATGGCACGTATTACTGCACAACATTTGCTTTTTTCCAAAGCAAAAAGTGTATTTATTGCGAATAGAACTTTTATGAATGCTGAGAAACTTGCATTGGAATTGGGGCAAGCTTGGCCATTAGAGTTAGATACAGCATTAGAAAAAATTTTTGATTATGATATTTGTATTACTGCCGCAGGTGGCAGCCATTATCTCATTGAAAAAAAACATTTAAAAGATTATTCCAAAAAGAGACATGGCAAACTATCAGTTATGGTTGATATTAGTGTCCCTAGAAAAATTGATCCTAATATTTCAGAAATCGATAATTTATTTTTGTTCAACGTAGATGATCTCGATTCTGTTATGGAACAAAATAGAGAGTCCAGAAAAATAGCAGCTGCACATGCAGAAAAAATCATTGAAAATGAAGTGCAAGATTATATTTTTACAGAAATTCAAAAAAAGAATTTAGCGAATGTTGGTAAGTTTCACAGTTGGGTTAAAAATGTTGTTGATTATGAAGTCAATCGTTATTTAAAGGAAATCAATAACGGAAAAAAAATAGCTCCTAAAGTTATTTCCGATGCTATCGCAAAAAAATTGGTTTCTTCTCCTGCCTTTTTAGCTAAAAATAATATTACTATTGATACAGAAACAGATTCTATTGGTGATGTTTTGGAATTTATGTTTAAATTAACGGAACAACCTTTGTTACCAGCTAATATTTATAAAGAAGATAATTTATTAAAATTCCCACTTAAAAATAAAATGGGGGAAAAGTAAATATGGATTTAATAGCAAGAAAGATATTCGAATGTTAAGTAACGTTAAAATTGCAACTAGAAAAAGTAATTTAGCTTTGTGGCAAGCTGTTTCAGTCCAAGAACTATTAACAAATAATGGCATTCAAGTTAGCTTGTATCCCTTAGTGACCACGGGCGATAAATTGCAAAAGTCTCAATTATCAAATGTACAACTTAGCAATGGAGTTCTCCCTCATTTATCAACAGGCAAAGGGTTATTTATTAAAGAAATTCAAGAAGCTTTATTAAATAATGAAGCTCACATAGCTGTACATAGTATGAAGGATTTGCCAGTTACTCAAACACATGACTTATCTGTAGTTTCTGTTTTACCACGGGCAGGAAAACATGATGTACTCGTATTATCTCCAAAAGTTATAGACGAAATTAAAGAAATAGATCCATATTTTGATCTACAAAAAAACATAAATATAAATGATCTAAAAAAAGTACTCTTGCAAAGTAAAACATTCACTTCTTTACCAATTGGAACAACAAGTTCACGAAGACAAATGTTATTAAGAAAACACATAGCGAATGAGCTTAATATTTGTGTTTTGCGCGGCAATGTAGATACACGCTTAAAAAGACTAAATAACAATGAGTTTTCTGCTATAATGTTAGCTGAGGCGGGATTGCAACGGTTAAAATTATTTCAAGTTGAAAATATGCTTTTAATGCCAATTGCACAATTTATACCTGCACCAGCACAGGGGATTGTGGCCATTGAATTGGGATTAAGAGATAAAGAATTAATCCAAGCTGTAATTAAAATTAATAATAAAGAAGCTTTTTTTGAAGCTGGATTGGAACGTTTGGTCTTGTTCTTGCTTGGTGGTGATTGTCACTCTGCTGTTGGTGTTTGTAAAGAGAATGATAAGTTGTATATTATTTGTGAACGGAATGGGGTTGTTAGAGAATCTGTTTTGTCTTTAAATGCAAATGTCTATAGTTTATTACAGACATTTTATAATGAAGCAGAAAATCAATATTCAAGGTTTTTTGAAAAACTGTGCCATTCTTCATTTGCCACTGAAGTTGTAAACCATTTACGAGAAAATGCTTTTGCTGATGTTGCTAATTTATAAATTTGTTAAATTCACAGAATGATTTCTATGAAACAGAAAACAAAAAAAAGAATATGGATAGAATGTGGAATCAATGGTGAAACAGCTAAGCAAGAATCTTATTTGTTTTGGCCAATAAATGAAATTTTACCGTTGGCAACTGTTTGGCAACCACTTATGCATGAAGAATTTTGTATTTCTTTTACAAGTAAACAAGCTGTAAAAGTATTTTTAAACTTGTATAACAATGTTTTACAACAAGAACATTTTTTAAAACATTGTCGCTACATTGGAGCAGTTGGTTACTCAACAGCTTCCTTTATCCAAAATCATTTTCCAAATAATTTAAAAAACTTAAAAGAAAAAATAATTTATCCAACAAATGATTTAGGTTTACAATCTTTGTTAATGCAATTTAATCATTTAATAGGAAATGAGACTAAGCTTTTTATATTTACAGCGCTTAATGGAAAAACACAGGAAATTATTTTCGCTAACAAAAATAATATACAATTTATCCCAGTAAGTGTTCCACTTTATGAAACAAAAGAATTAGAGTATCAAGTGTGTATAAATTTTTTTAAAAATATTTATAGACAAAATGCCAATAAAGAAGCTGAATTTGTTTTTTTTGTAAAATCGGGGCAAGTTCTCGTAAATCTTATCAAAATATTGAATTGTTTTTTTAATGTGACCGATTCTCGTAACCTACCAACTTCAATTCTTTTTGCGGTATGGGAAAAATCGGCAAAAAAAGTTTTAAATGAGTTAAAATTAATTGACAGAGATAT
>CAYSZE010000012.1:0-2717 GCA_964435255.1 uncultured Oligoflexia bacterium | reverse complement strand
GGGTATTTTTCTAAAATTCTTTGAATTTCTTCCTTTGAGCGGCGGACTTTTAATCTCATTCTTGAACTCCCTTTTATTAAAAAAAGAAGTTATATTTTCTTTTTGATTTCTTGTTTAGATGGTCTCGGTGTTGCGCTTACGTTATATGTACTGTTTTTCATTAATAAGCAATTTTTGTGTCTAAAGAAATTGCTCATAAGTTAATTTTTAAAAAAGAAAATTATTTTAATACAAATAGATATGGCTTAACAACAACATATTTTTAGTATAGTTAAAATAAACACGATTACGATTATTGAAATATACAAAGACAATGGTATCTTATCTTTATAAAAATTTAATTTTAGTTCATCATTAATCCAATCAATTTGATGCTGCCAAAAGAACTTGTAGTGGGCATACCAATCACTTAAGAAAACTTGTTTGCTAATACTAATATTATTATAACTTTCATTTAATTTGTCTAGAGAAGACTTTTCATTATCAAAGTTATTTCTTTCGGAATTTTTAACTTCAAAATAAAGATTTCTAAGCTCATTAAAGATTTTAGTTAAATCTTTTCCTCTTTGTTCATAGATGTTTTTTGTATCACAATAAAATCCGATATAAAGGCTTGAAAGACCAATAATTAAAAAGAGAGCCGTTATGTATTTACCAGAGAAAAAATCGACAAATAGACCCAAGATACCTGCCGCAAATGAAATAAATCCAATCCAACCAGGAGCTTTCTCTACAATATCAAATGTTGCAAAATGTTTTTTAGCCCCAAAACCAACATTATATGCTGACTGAGCTATCAATTTAAGTAAGTCTTCTTTACTCATTCAAATTTCCTTATTCAATTGGGACTAAAATACTGTCTTTTGCAACAACTACCCCGTTCTTAATTGCGTAACATTCTACAATATGATCTCCTCTAAATTGAGTCTCCTCATTCCTATTTAAATAACCTGCATCATCAAGAATTTGCCCTCGAATTAAATTTCTCTTTTGTGCTTCTATTCCTTTATTCAATACTTTCCATTTTAGTTCAAAAGGCTCTGGAATATCATTTTCAATTACTTTAAACAATAGATTATTTTTTGGTCTTAACTTAAATTTTCTATCTAATTTTTCTAATAACCAAAAATTTCTAACTCCATTTTGGGTAACTTCACAATCTAATTTAATATGATATCGAATATCAATTGGATACCTATCTTCAATAAATTCTTCAGTATTATCATAATTAATTTCTGAATCTCTTTTTTCATCTTTATCCGACGAAGCTAATGGGAAAGGTTTTCCAAATATTTTTATCCATTTTTTATTAACTCCTTCAGAACCTTTGGCTTCAATTGCTTTTAAACATAAATCATATGCTTCATTAGCTTTCTTTTGGAAACTTTTTTTAACATTTACTCTTTGCTTACTTCCAGGAGCATAATAATATGTTTGTTCAGATGGAAGATTTAAAAGATAATTAAAAAAATCTTTTACTAATGAATCAAATGAAGAGTAACTTTTTTCATCATAATCAGTAGTATCATTTAAGAAATTATATGATAAAGTATCAATCAATAAACCTCCCATTTCAATACCATGTTTATTTTTCCAAGCTCTAGCCATCTTACAAAGCTCTCTTAAATTACCATTTTTCTTTTTATTCAACTCCGAAATAGCATCAATTTCTTTTCTTGGATCTGTATTTTTCCAAGAACCACCATCATTCGTATCTGGATATTTAAAACTCCCATCATCTTCTTCAAAGGCAGGTAAAATTTCAAATGTTTGACCATCTGTAAAAGAGACCGTTACAACTTGTCCATCTCCACTCATTTCTGTATTAGGGTAACGCTCTTTTATTGCTTTTTTAGTTTCTTGTAAAAGATAAGACTGTTTTGTTTTAAATCTTTCCCATTGATCTTGAGGAAGGAAATAAATCATATCTAAATCAGAAATATCTTTAATAGCAGTATGTCTTCCATAAGATCCAACTTGCAAACTATTATTTGTTTTTGACTCTGTATCTCTAAAATATTTATTTAAAGAAGCTGTAATTTCACCATATCTACTACTTATAATATCTTCATTATCAATTTTTAAATTCTCTAAAAATTTTTCAAACATATTTGCTACAGACATTACTGACATTCTTTTTCCTTTTCTTCAAGAAACCGAGCATGGTCCTCATGAGTGAATTCCGAGTAAATTGAAGTGGTTTCAATTCTAGAATGTCCTAACATTTTTTTAAGAGCAGGTAAGGGAACAGGCTCCCGATTTAAAGCGTAACCCTTTGGATCAAGTGCAGCACGAGCAAACGTATGTCTTAATCTATGAGGTCCAAGACAAACTTCTAAATTTGCAAGCTGCCCAATTTTTTGGGTGATATAATGAACTCCACGAGTGGTTAAAACGCCTCTTTGTCCAATGAATAAAAAATCCGAATAGACCCATTTGGGAACCTCTTTTCCCTTCTTTAAAAAACGCTCTTCTATTTTTTTAAAATATCATTTCTTGCATAAAGCCAAGGTTTTAATCCTTCTCTTGCATCTAAATTTAAAGGAACAAGACGTTCCTTTAATCCTTTCCCTTTTGGTACGCAGTAAGTAACTGTGTCAAATAGGGCGGGATGGGGACTTACAGTTATAAAATTATTAAATTTTTATTGATATTTTTTATCAGTCCTGTATCTGTAAAAACTTCTTTCAGAAATCTTTAATAATTTGCAAATTTCT
>CAYSZE010000011.1:0-7432 GCA_964435255.1 uncultured Oligoflexia bacterium | reverse complement strand
AACAAGAAAAAATTATGCATTTAAAAGTAGGAGATATTGTTAAAGTTACTGCCGTTGAAGGAAATAAAGTCAAAGTTGAAAAATTAAATTAACTGTTTACTTGGAGAATTCGAATGTCTGAAATGAATTTAATGCCATTTTTATTGTTAATTGGTATTGTTTTTCTCGTTATTTTTATATTTTCAAAATATATTATTGTTGTGCGACAACAAGAATGTGTTATTGTAGAGCGCCTTGGTAAATTTCACACAATTTTGAATTCAGGTTTAAATATTTTAATCCCGTTTGTTGATCAATCCCGCCAAATTTTGTGGAGCCGTAATGGCGTCATAACCAATGTTGATCGTATTGATCAAAGAGAAGTGGTTATTGATATCCCTGAACAAAAAGTTATTACTAAAGATAACGTGGGCATCATTGTCGATGCTATTATTTATGTGCAAATTACCGATGTCAAACGCGCAGCTTATGAAATTCAATCTCTCCCTTGGGCAGTAGCGCAACTCACTCAGACAACTTTAAGAAGTTTAGTTGGAGAAATGGATTTAGACCATACATTAAGCAGTCGTGACACTATTAACTCCAGATTAAAAGTTGTGTTAGATGAAGCGACAGACAAATGGGGTTTAAAAGTGAATCGTGTTGAATTAAAAAACGTCTCACCACCACCTGATGTGCAAATGGCTATGGAAAAGCAAATGCAAGCAGAACGTGAACGGCGAGCAAATGTGCTTGCGGCTGAAGGTTCAAAACAAAGTCAAATTTTGAATGCAGAAGGGGAAAAAAGAGCACGCATTGAGCATTCTGAAGGTGAAAAACAAGAAAAAATCAACCAAGCTCTTGGTGATAAGGAAGCAACAATAGCGCGCGCTATTGGACAAGCAAGGGCAATTGAAGATGTAGCAGCTGCTCAAGCTAAAGCTATAGAGTTGGTAAAAGAAGCTTTCGGCTCGCCAGACGTTGCTGCCAATTATTTAATTGCAATGGAATATTTAAAACGTTTTGGTGAAATGACCCAGAAAAATTCAGACAAAGTCTTTATCCCTTATGAAGCGACATCGGTGCTCTCTTCTGTAGGAGCCATCGGAGATATCCTCAAAAAAGTTTCGAGTGACTCTTCTGCGAAGTTAAACATTCCTAAAAGATAAAAAAAGAATAGGAAAAAAAATATAAGGAAAAAAGTACTTATACCGAATGTTTTCTTTTTCATTAAAATAAAAATGGAGGAAAGTATTTTGGCAGATAAACTTAATTCTAATATTTGGATGACTGAACAAGTGTCGCCTTCAGAAATGTATTTGTCTGAGGTTGAAGAAATTATTTATAAAGGTAAATCTACATTCCAAGATTTAACGGTGGTTAAGTTATTTAATGGTAACAAAGCATTTTATTTAGATAATCAGCTACAATCGACGACCTTTGACGAATATATCTATCATGAATTACTAGTCCATTTTCCATTTATCATCCATCAAAATCCTAAATCTGTTCTTATTATTGGGGCTGGCGAAGGAGCGAGTGCGCGCGAAGCCTTAAAATGGAAAAATATAGCAACAATAAAATTAATAGAACTAGATCCTGAGGTTATTAACTGTTGTAAAAAATATTTACCAGAAATGAACAAAGGAGCTTATGAGCATAATAAAGTTTCAATAGAATTTATGGATGCTATGGCATTTATCAATAACTGTAAAGAAAAATATGATGTTATTATCTGTGACTTATGCGATCAAGATTTAGATAGAAATCTAATAATAAATCTAGAATTTCTGCAATCTGCAAAAAAATTGTTGAATAATAAAGGAAATATTTTGATTCAATCGGGGGAAATGCCTTTTCAACAAGACGAAACATTTTTAAACTATATTAAAATGCTAAAAAGTACCTTTAAAAACATAAAAATACTTACAACATGGATACCTTCCTACTGTCGAAATTGGGCTTATGTGTTACTTCAAGATGATGAAATTAGAAATTTTTCAGAGGATGAAATAAAAGAAATTATTCATAATAATATAACAGATAAATTGTTTTTTATAAATGAAAAAACATATTTAGGAATTTTTAACCCTCCTAAATATGTACAAGATTATGAGAAGTAGTGTGTATTTAATATTCGCACCTGAGCTGGGTTGTATGAATGCTGAATCCTAAAATAATATTTTTCTGTATATTAGCATTTTTATTTCAATTTACCATTGAAATAATAAATATAAGTGCTAATTCATTTTTTATTGATACTTTAGGAGCAGAGCTTTTACCCAAAGCTCTGATTATTTCTTCAATTTTAACTCCTGTTACAATATTAATTTTATCGCAATTTGAAAGGCTTAAAAATTCAAGACAATATAAAATAATAGTCCTTCTTATTTTATCAGTTACTTATTTATCAATAAATTATTATTATACTGCAAAACCAAATTTTTATAAAGAAACAGTTTGGATGTATCAAATTTTTGGAAATTTATTTTCACTAATTAGTATTATTTTTTATTGGAATTTAATAAATTCTTATTTTTATGTTTTTGAATCTAAGTTATTTTTTTCTTATTTTATTATATCTGAAGAAGTAGGAGCTATTTTTTCAGATATATTAATTAATAAAGTTCTTTATAGTTTTAGTTTGTTTCAGTATTTTATTTTTGATATTATTGTTTTGTCTATTTTATTTGCTTTTTATATGTATGTGTTTAAATTAAAAAAGATAAGTGATGATGACGATGAAATGGAAGAAGTGAATAAAAAAAATAGTACAGAAGATAAAATTTTAAAAAACAAACATTTATTTAACTTGGTTTTTTTATATGTAGTTGTAATTTGTCTATTTTATTTTATAACCGCATTTATTACTTATCAATTTAATGTTTCTGCTGGAAAGACTTTTGGGAATACAGAAGATTTAAATAAATTTTTCTCTGAGTTTCAATTATTTTCAAGTCTAATCATTATTTTAAGTAGTTACTTATTAAATCGTTTTCTTTATACAAAATCGAAAATCATTATGCAGCATGTTATATATGGAATTTCTTTGCTATTTTTAGTTTATTTAATGAACTTGCAGTATACGTTTTATATCATTGCAGGAGTGGAATTAGTCAAAGTAGTTCTAGAGCATTCATTGTTTCAAACTTCATATGAACATTTTACTTCTTCCTTTAGTGAAAAAGTGAGTGATAAAATTAGAAACTATACTGAAGGTTTTTTTGTTCCTATGATTATAGTTGTTTCTGGTTTGTGTATGAGTCTATTTCCTAAAAAATATAGCTTCTATTATTTAAATTTTAGTTTACTAATTTGTATTTCTATTGTTATATTTTTGGCAATTTTAATTAAGAATTATTACTACAAATATCACTTAGAAATGGTAAAAAATAATACAGGAAATATTCGTTCTATTCAAGCTTTGGGAGAAAAGAATAACTTAAATGCTTTAGATATATTGCTAAATATATTTGAAAATACAGAAGATAAATTTACTAAAAAAAATATTGTTATTGCGATGGGAAAAATAAATAGTGAAAAATCTATTGAATACATTTATTCAGTTTTAGCTTCAGGGGATGAATTTTTACAGGCTGCAGCAGTAGATGCTTTATTTGAATATAGATCATATAAGGTAGATTATTTATTAGTACAGTTTATAATAGGTCAAAATAGTAAAAGCTTTTATATTCGCCATAAAATAATTGCTTTTATTAATAAAGTATATAGAAATGCTATAATACCCTTTTTTATGCATTTATTATATAGCGAAGACTCTAGAGTTGTTGCGAATGCTATTGAAAATTTTTGGGATATAAAAGATAAAAAAATTATACCTTTCATGCTAAATTTTTTGAGTCATAAGAGCAATAGAGTTAGAGCTAATGTTATTATTTTAATTCATAAATTTAATATTTCATATTATAATAATATTTGTATAATTTCATTAAATGCACTTAAGAAATCCCATGAATTAAATGATAATTTATCTTTTGTATTTGCTGTTGGATTTTTAAGATTACAAAAATACTCAGATTCAGTGGAAAAAGTTTATGAAAAATTAAAAAATACTCCCGAATTTAAAGAGAAGTTGGTTGAAAATTTTGCTTTTTCTTTTAGCGCTCTTGATAATCCTATTGGAGATGACTTGTTTCAATTTTTATTTTTAGAGTCGCAAAAATTTCCCCAGACCTTATTGTATAAATTTAGATTACTTAATTTGCCAAGTCGTATTAAAATTTTAAATAATTTTATGCTAGGTGGTTTTGGGGAAGTGATTGAACAAAATCTACTAAATAATTTTAAACATTCCATTTATGACTTCAGTTTTGAGTTAGAAATGATCGAAGAAATAATGAGCAAACAAAATAATTAATTATATTACATTTCACCAGTAATAATTAAGGCAAACTGGTGTGTTGTCCAATCGACAGAAGGGTTATTGTTTCCGTTATACAATGAATCTTCAAGCTGATATTGAGCTCCTGGTTTACTATGTTGATGCATATAAGCAAAACCGTAGGTAGCATTCTTATTTATATATGAAATACCAACAGTATAACCAACAAAATTGACATTGATATATTGATCTTTTACGCTTGGATCGCCACTCCAATTATTGGTAAAATATCCCAACCGTAAAGCTAATTTTTCAAAAAAAATAGTTTCTGAACCCAAAAAGTAATCGAAAACAGCGCGTGTGCGGTAAAAAGGGTTGTTGGCATCATTAGCAGAGTAGTAAGCAACATCTGCTGTAAACGTTTGAAATTCAGTTGGGTACAAACCAATGCCAAAGCGGATCATATAAGGTAACGCACCAAATGGTTTGGTATCTTGCTTAACAGTCGCTAAATTTACAAATTGGGTATAAGGGTAGGTGCTGTCTGGACCTAATGGGACAAATTCTGTATCAGTAATTATTTGGTTATCGACATAAGTGCTATCTGCATCTTGTGCCATGATAAATTTATATTTACCAGAGAGGCCAAATGAAATATAGTCATTGGGTCTAAAAGCAATTCCTAGTCCTCCTTCTATGCCACGGACAAAAAAAGAACTGGTATAATTCCACATTTCATAAGTATACAATTGACTGCCTATATTATCGGGATCATCATAAGGTCCTGCGACTATATTGGCATTTTGCACTTCGGAGTATTTAATATCAAAAAAGGCTATTGAAGCGCCAATACTCCATTTTGGTGAGATCCGCAATGCTCCGCCAAAGGTATATTCATTTTCGGTCGAACTTAATTTTTGCACAAAACGTGTTGTTTTTTTGCCGTCATTACTAATGGAGTTGATAACATTGTCTAAATTAACATAATCTTTATTATAAATAGCAAAAGCTAGGTACATTGGTATTTCAGAATCTAAGCGAAAAATCCCACCAAAATAGCCATTTAATAAGTCTGCATCCCCAAGTTCAAACCCCGTGCTGCTATCGCTTAAATAGCCTTGTTGTTTTATCGTAGATGTGTAGTAATTGGTTGTTGAAACACTGAGTTGTAAATCTGGTGAAAAACCCATCCCACCTGGATTATAATATAAACCAGCCGCTCCTGTACCTATTCCAGTATAAGCCCCTCCCATACCAGCAGGGCGTCCTGCCATGATAAAACTATTATTGTGCCACCAATCTGCATGACTCTGACAAATAAAAAGATTGTTAATTAAAAAATATTTTAATAGCAATTGGAACAACATTTTTATTTTTAAGTTTGCTACCCTATAATTAGTAAGCATAGTTTTTATGATAAAAAAATAAGTTATATTTTTTTATTAGCTTCTCCTTTGAATAAATGTTGTAAAATATTTGCATTTAGATCTAATGCTTGACTTTGCTCCACTAAATTTTTTGCAAATTGGTCAGTCGTTGTTACTATCTTTTTTAATTCTTCTGTAGAGTTGTCTATTTCTGTCATAGAGGACGATATTTGTTGAATACCAATTTCTTGTTCTTTTGAGGCATCTGATATTTGTTCCATGACATTTTTGACATTTAAAATATTTTCTGCAATGGCTTTAAATGCAGAATGAGCATCTGCAGCCACACTTTTACCTTCATTAATTCTCGCTTTTGTTAAACTTATAATAGAATTGACTTGGGTTTGACTCGCTTGAATGAGTTGCTGAATTTCATTGGCTGATTTGCCACTAACTTTAGCTAAATTACCGACTTCTTCCGCTACAACTGCAAAACCTTTTCCATGCTCACCAGCACGAGCTGATTCAATGGAAGCATTTAAGGATAATAATTCTGTTTTTGAAACAATATCATTTATAACTGCTGTTTTACCACTGATTTGTTTTATTATTTCACCGATATTTTGCAGTTGCTGGCTCGATTCTTCAATCGTTTCCATCGCTTTTTCGAGGTGATTCATTATGTCTTCACCTTTTTTCGTTTTTTCAGTTGTATTTATTGCGATTTGTAAACTCGACTTTGTATTTTCAGATGTGCGGTTTATCATACTGGATATTTGGTTAATGGCTGCACTGGTTTTATGTACCGAGGCAGATTGATTTTCAGTTGAACGGTGTAGTTCATTTGAAGTGTTATTTAAATTATTCCCTAAATTGCTCGTTGACACACTTTGAAATTTTAAATCACTAATTGTTTTTTCAATCTTGTTTGAACTTTTTTTAACTAATATAAAAATGGCAAACATAATAAAACAAGACAAACTCAGCATTATTGCTATATAAATATTTGTTACTCTTGTTAAATAATTTCCTTTTTGTGTGGAAAGGACTGAGCCATTGTAGTTTAGTTCATTTATTTTATCGAGAATTACTATTATATTTTCTATTTTTGGTTCAAGTGATTTATTTAGAAAGTAATACCCTTCATCAAAGTTTTTATTAGTAATATACGTAGAGAAATTTGTTCTTTTGTCTAAATATAGTTGCCAGTTTTGTTTGAATTCAGTAAATAATTTTTTTTCTTCCTCATCATTAACTAAACTACTGTATGAGTCTATTAAAGAATTGATTGTGTTTATTTTATTTTTACCCATTTTTACAGTTTCAGATATGTTTTCTTTGTTTAATTGATGGGTTAATTTTAGATCTATTTGTCTTAAATAACTTATTTCAATTTTTAAATTTTTTGCACTATTGACACTTGGTAACCAATACTGCGCTGTTTCTTGGGAATATTCTTCTGTTTTATTGTTAATTATAAAGGTATAAACACAATTTATTATAATAATAAATACAAGGATAAAAATAGAAAAATATATTTTTTGGGGAAAACTTATTTTTGGCACAAGTTTTAAACCTTACTACTTTTAAATTATTTCTTTTTTATATTAGTTTGTTATAGGATTTAGTATTGGTATTTAACTGCAGTTATTTTAAAAGGTTTGACATGCTAGGAAAAATTTATGCCGTACCTTTTATAAGTATTTCAACATCTTTCGCAGTCATATCTAGTTTTTCACTTTGA
>CAYSZE010000010.1:0-4790 GCA_964435255.1 uncultured Oligoflexia bacterium | reverse complement strand
AACCTAAGGTTACAGCAAGCACCATGGCTAAAATAGAAATTTGTAAAGTCATTATGGCGCCTTTACCTAACAAAGGTAAAAAACTAATATATTGCTTAATTTTGTCTTTCCAAGTGCGTTCTAAACCAATGTTTTTTAAATATTCTTGATAAGCTACGGGCTCCGTTTTATATTAAGAGGAAACCCCCCACGATTCTGCTGTGTCGCTGTTCCATAAATTCCATTTTTCTAAAATATTTTGAAAAGTGCCATTTTTAATCAATTCATCAATTGCTTTATTTACTTTTTTTCTGAGTTCTTTATCTTCTTTCCTAAATGCTATTCCATATTCCATTCTGCCGACAGGTGGGCCAACAAATTTTAATTTTGAATTGTGTTTTGCGTAGTACTGAGCAATGGGTAGATCTAATAGCACTGCATCTAGACGGTCACCTGCGGCTAAGTCAGCATAAGCATTTACTTCTTCATCGTATATTTTTATTTGAACATCACCTACATCATCAAGGATACGATAGGCTAAAGAAGCAGGTAATGTAGCGACACGTTTTCCGCGCAAATCGGATAATTTATGAATTTCATAATTCTGTTTATTTACGACTATCTGCTCGGAAGTAACATAATAGGGATCGGAAAAGCTAACTGATTGTTTTCTTTCTTCTATGATTTCAAGACCATCAATAACAACATCATAATTACCAGCAATCAGACCTGGAATAAGCCCATCCCATTGGTTTTTGACAAATTCAGCTTTCATACCTAAATGCTCAGCAAGAGCTTGAAAAATATCATCATCAACTTCAATTATTTTATTTGGTTTATCAGCATCACGAAACACATAAGGTGCGCCACTATTTGCATCGCTGCCCCAACGTAAGACCTTTTTATCTTCATTTCCATAAGCAAATAAAGAAGAGAGTAAACAACATAAAGAAACAAAAAGGTAACGAAGCTCATTCATTATAGCTTTTTCTCCATCCAAACTTAGTTAAAGTTTCTTAAAAAATGGCGAGTTCTATCATCAGAAGGTGAAGTAAAAATTTGTTCTGGTGTTCCCATTTCTACAATTCTGCCTTCTTGGATATGAACAATATGATCAGCAACATCTCTAGCAAAACGCATTTCATGAGTAACAACAATTTGCGTCATCCCCTCATCATCGAGGGTTCTCATGACTTGTAGAACTTCATGTACCAATCCAGGATCAAGAGCTGAAGTGGGTTCATCGTATAAAATAGCTTTAGGTGACATTGCAAGTGCTCTTGCTATAGCGGCTCGTTGTTGCTGGCCACCTGATAACTGGCAGGGATAGTGGTTGGCATGTGAATACAAACCTACTTTAGCTAAGAGCTCGTTAGCCTTTTCTTTGGCGGTTTTACTGTCCATTTTTTTCACGACTATAGGAGCTTTGGTGATATTTTCCAGTAAAGTAAGATGGGGGAAAAGATTAAAACTTTGAAAAACCATACCAACGTTTTCACGTATAGCACGGGCTTTTTTATCAAATTCTTTGTCTGATTGATTAGAGTTCGCGTTTTTCTCTAAAATAACCCCATTTATGATAATAGTCCCTGAATCTAGTGTTTCTAAACCATTTAAGCAGCGTAATAGAGTCGATTTTCCACAACCAGAAGGACCAATCAAAACAGTCAGTTCTCCAGGCGTCACCTCTAAATTTATGTTACGTAGCACCTCTAAATTACCGTGTTTTTTAGATAAATTCTTTACAGATATGTATGCGCCTGTAGGGCTTATCATCATAAAAATACTCCTATTTATTTCCAAAAGGAGGGTGAGCCTTGAGAATTCTAATCTCTTTTACCGTGGAATTGCAGGTAACATAATTTAAAAGGATTTGGAAACAAAAGATTTCAAAAATTATAGGGTAGCTCAAAGTTTTGGAATAGTGTTAGGGCTCATTGTCGTTTAGAAGCTTAACCGCATCGTATTTTTTTAAAATTACGGTAAATTTTGGTGTAGCCATAAATTTTCTAATGACTTTACGTAAGTGTTCTTGATCTGCCAGTGATACATTCAAAGAGCTTGCTAACCATCCTTGGCTATCATAAATTTGAAAATAATGATTGAGTTCTTCTTGTATTTTATACTTTTTTAAGTAATAATTGGCTTTAATTCTTTGTGTAATCCAAGCGTCTATTTCGTTTTTTCTCAGTCTATCAATACAGGTGTCTTCATCGGGGCAGTAATAAATTTGTCCTTCTAGTCCAAAAGATTTCAAAATGCTTTCACCAGCTCCTCCGCTGACAGTTCCTATGCGGCTTAATCCTTTTAAAGTATTTATGCTTTTAATTTCTTTTGCTGTTCGCAAATTAAATATACAAGTGTGATCGTCAAAAAGGGGAATTATCCAATTAAATCTATTTTCTCTTTCGGGTGTTCTAAAATAATAAAATAATAAAAATCTATTTTCAGAGTTTTGTATACTTCTTTTAATTTTATCTCCTTTTAAAATAAATTTATGTTGAATATTTTCAGAGTTTAAAGCTTCATCTATTATTTCATTAAATAAACCTGTTTTTGTTATTATCGATGATGAATAAGGGGGATTAATATCGATATATATTTCAAATGTTTTAGCAGCTACAGAAATATTTATAAAAAAAATATTTAATAATGTTATAATTACAGTTAGTAATGCCAGTTTTTTTTTATAACACAAGCACATTTCAAATTCCTAAATAATAAAACATTTAAATTACATTAATGCTAATATTAACATTATAAAGGAAAAATAAATGTAGAATAAGAAAGTCAAAAAAATGGCAAAAATATCGGGAAAATAAAAACAATTTAACTGGGAAATAAAAATTGATCTTGAGACCTTTAGCGACTCATAGTACTAATGAATTTTAGTTTGGAAGGTCGACAATGAAAGTATTATATTTACTAAAAATTTTAAGCATTTTATTTTTCTTTATAGGCGGTAATTCCTTTGCAATAAAACATGAAAAAATAAAAGCAATGCAAGAGATAACTTTGTTATTAGATTGGAAACCTAATACTAACCATTTGGGTTTTTATGTGGCAAAATCTAAGGGATATTACGAAAATTATGGAATAAATTTAAAAATATTAAATCCAACACAAACAACAACTACTGCTTTAGTAGGTTTAAATAAGGCAAATTTTGGCATAAGTTATGCCAATAATTTAATTTATGCTCGCAATTCAAATATTCCTATCATAGCAATTGCTGGCTTAGTGCAAAATGACACTTCTTGTTTTGTTTGGCGAAAAACTTTAAATATAAAAACTGTAAAAGATCTTGAAGGAAAACGCTATGGCGGGTGGGGAAGCCCCGAGGAAAATGCGACTTTAAAATTTATTATGGACAAAAATGGAGCAGATTTTTCTAAAGTAAAAGTGTTAACAACAGGTAGCCAAGATTTTCTGCCTGCAACTTTAAAAAATGTAGACTTTACTTGGGAATATAAGGGATGGAATATTTTAGCGGCAGAATTAAATAATGTAGAAGTAGGGACCTATTGTCCTGCAGAACATTTTGTTGAATTTGATAAACCTTCTCCAATGATTATTACGAGTGAAAAAATGTTGCGAGAAAGAAAAAATATAGTCAAAAACTTTATGCTGGCAACAACAAAAGGCTTTCAATTTGCCATTCAAAACCCTGAAAAAGCTGCTAATGAAATGTTACGTTTGCACCCTGAATTGGATGCTAAATTAGTTAAAGCCTCAGCAAAATTTTTAGCACCATTATATCAGGGAAAAAATGCAAAGTGGGGCACGCTTGATTATAAAAAATTTGAAAATTATGCGAACTGGATGCAACAAGTAAAATTGATAAATAAAGTGCCAACGTCTAAAGATTACTTAACAAATGAATTTATAAATTAAACTATTTTCCGTTTGTATCTGGAGTTGGGATTAAATTTAAATCAACCACCCAATAGCCGTTTTTTAAATTGATATCACCCTCTTTAAAATGCAGGGGTGTTTTAAAAAAAGGAGCTGCATATAAAATTGTTTGAAACTCACCATTCTCACCAAAAAGATCAACTTTTCTATTTCTAAGTTCATGAATAACTTCTTTATCTAAATCTTTGGTTAAAAAATCTCTCGTGAGAAATCTTTCGTTAACTGCAATAATTTTAGCTTTAAAACCCATTTCAATAAATTCAGATAACAAAGCTTCTTTATCTTTCTGCCACAACGGAAAGAGAGCTTCTAATTCATTTTTTTGGCACAGTTGGGTGAATTGATCTTTTTGCTCTGAATGATTGATTAAAGGAAAATAGCCACCAATGATCGCATGTTTTTTTATACTATTTAGTGTATGGGTGAAACTATCTGAAAAAGTTTCTGAATTAGCATTAAAAATAAGCAATGGGATATTGAGTTGATCAGCCTGTGCTCTTAAAATGGCAGGCGCAAAAAAATTTGCTTTTAACTGATTGCCAAAATCTTGGAGTGAAGCGATTAGGCATAAGATTTGATTGTTCTTTAATGCATAATACAAAGATAGCCCAGAATCATGTCCACCATTCCAAGTACAAAAATAATTCTTTTTTTTCAATGTAATTTCCTTTAATTCCTTTAGATACGCATTCACTGGACAAAAAAAACTAAAACACTTTAAATATACTTATATTTATCTATCAAGCAATCTTATGGCTTGCATTTTGATTTATAAAATTTATGTGACAATTGTGTGTCAAATTATTTTAACTTCTTCTAAATGCCACAATATAGCCAAATTCTTTTAACAACATAGAAGTATTAAATTAGATAAAAATAGAATAACCCTCAGAGAG
>CAYSZE010000009.1:0-2855 GCA_964435255.1 uncultured Oligoflexia bacterium | reverse complement strand
ATTTAAAATTCATAGTAACTTGCTCATTACTTTTATAAGTTAATAATTCGCATTTTAAAAGCATAAGTGGATAAAATAAATTAGATTCAATCCATGCATATTTACCACGTTTTGAAGATCCATTACCAATTAAAAATATTCTTTCTGAATTAAGAGCACTTTTTTCAGATAAATATAAATTTTCTTCTGAAGATAATGTGTTTGGTAATATTGTATTTTGTTTTGCATCTAATATATGCTGAAGTTCATGGACAACCAGAGCAGCTTCAAAAACATCATAGTCCGTTTCTTTTGAAAGAAAAACATAATTCTGATGCACACTATCTACTAATGAAAAAAAACGATCTATTTTATCTATTATTTGAATTTTATAGCCTGGACGATAGTTTTCTCCAAAAAAGTAATCCTCAATTTCTTTTAGTGAATATTTTTTATTAATGATACCACCTAGTGGTGCTAAAATTGGTTTCCAATTCCCTAAAACTAATTCAAATATTTTCTCTACTAAGTTTATGGGAATACCATAAAAATTATGCATTAAATGTTTTATAAAATTTATCTTTGATTCAAATTTATCATTAATTTCAATTTTCCATATTTTTGCTAATTCTAGCAATAAATAAAAGTTAGAAAGCGGTTTGTCATATCCTAAATTAAATTTAGGTTCGCAGTAGTTAAATTTTTCTAATGAATTTTTCAATAAAAACAAATCAGTTAATTCTTTTTCATTTAAACTATTTCTTTCTAAATTATAACAAACAAAAGTATAATATTTATAAATTAATTTTTGAAAGTGCAAAGCTTGTTCATTGATATTTTTAGAATATTGGTTTATTACTGTTTGTACAGCAATTACTTTTTGTAAAAAACTATGTTCATTTGGAGTAATACATCCGAGTTCAGCTTTTGCGATGATTGTTGATATTTCATCTAGATTAAAGCAAAAATTCACTAAAAACTCCTAACTATTATACGAGGGAAACCTTGGCTAAAACAAAAACTACATTATGGCAAAAATTATCATTTACTGATGTTACAAGCTTAATGGTATCTTTAAATAAACGGTCTGCAAATAAGAAAGATATAAATTCAATTCCATTTATTAATGATACCTTGAACCAAAAAGACCCCTATCCTACTTTTTTGGCGGCTCTGTCTCTGTTACGTTTATCTCCCTTTAAGGCACTTCTTAAATTTGAAAAAAAACAATTTCTAAATATGTTTTTTATTCATATAATAGACGTGTCTGCCTCCCTACTTGCTGCTTTAACAGCAGTTCAAGTTCTTAAAAGCTTCGAACAATCACCTGATCATTTTAGATTAATTAGTTTATTGTATCAGAATCCCACAATAAACCAAACCTTATTTTTTAGTATCTTTTTAGCTGTAATTATTTTTTTGCTAAATATTTTAGCAACAAGTTTACATGCACAAAAAATCGAAAAAGAAATGTTACTTGCTTGGCGTATACCCTACAAACTTATGTTTTACATATATACTCAGCTTTTACATATCAGCAAAAAAGATAGAAACAAGTTTCAAACTGGAGACATTACGAATATAGCACAAAATGACACACGGTTTTTAGGCGCATACCTCGCTCACGCTATGGTCGATTTTCCAGTTTTATTGGTTTCATGTGTCTTAGTAATGATCATTATGATTTCAACTATAGGAAATATAGCATGGCTTGGTTTTGGTATTATTTGTTTACAAATACCCTTATCCCTTTTTTTTACCTGGCTTGGAAATAAACTACATCATGAAATGATGAAAAGAGGTGATAAAAGATTACAACTTGTAACTGAATGGATTCAAGGTATGCGGCTTATCCGTTACTTTGGTTGGGGAAAGCATTTTAAAAATGAAATCAATCAAGCAACACTTTCAGAATATAAACAAGATCTAAAAATTGTTGTAAAATACAGTACAGCTTTTGCTATTACCCATAATTGGTGGATGGTTGTTAGTAGTGCTATTTTTGCTGGAGTCGTTTACTTAAATGGACAAAAGAATGCATCAACAATATTTGCAGCTATCTGGTTTGCTGGAATTTTAGGTCATCAAATAACTCCCTTACCGTGGTTTGTAAATGCTTGGTCACAAGCAATTGTTGCCTCTAAGCGTTTAAAAAATTTATATTTAACTCAACTACAGTATGAAGAGTTTCCAAAAGACATTTCAAATAATTTCTCTGAAAAACAAACACTACTTATTGAAAAAATTATTAGAAAGAAACATAATTTTGAATTTTCTATTTCATTTTCTTTAAAAAACGTTTACCTAAGATTTTCAGAAAATGAGCCTTATGTATTAAAGAATATATCACTAGATATCCCTGCAAATAGTACTGTAGCGTTTATTGGTCCTGTAGCATCTGGAAAATCTGTATTACTACAACTTATTATGGGAGACATTGTTCCAACCTCAGGAACAATAACTTTTAATTTAAAAGTCTCAGAAAGTAATGACATTAATGAATTAAATTGTTATGTTCATTCAGAAATTGGAATTAAAATTTTGCGCGCAATTCAAAGCTTTGTTCCACAAGAAGCATTTATTTTAAATAGTACAATAAAAGAAAACATTCCGTTAAAATTTAAAAGTGATGAAGAAATTTATTTGAACGAAAAAGACATTATAAATTCATTATATGCAGCAAGTTTTAAAAGTGATTTATCAAATTTAGAATTTGGATTAGATACTGAAATTGGTGAAAAAGGGGTAAATTTATCTGGAGGCCAAAAGCAAAGAATCAGTTTATCAAGAAGTGCATTTTCTAATTCTAGTTTAATCATTCTTGATGACCCATTAAGTGCTGTAGATGTAAAAACAGAAAAAGAATTAGTAAAAAA
>CAYSZE010000008.1:0-3427 GCA_964435255.1 uncultured Oligoflexia bacterium | reverse complement strand
TGACTTGTTATGACAGTTAGATTTAATATTAATAGCATTAAAGAAATATAAAAACCTTAAATAAGAAGAAAGTTGAAAAATTAACTTTCTTCTTTTAAAGTGATCTTAGTTGTATTGCATCTATCAAAAGATAACTGCATTGTTACCTTTTTAAATTAAAGTCATTTTTCTTGAAAAATTTTTAAATTTCTCAATACTTTCTTACCCTTTCATTTGAATAAGACAGGAGATATTTATGAGAACTACTATTTCCTTAATTATAAAATATTTTTCCTTTATAGTTACTATAATTTTCTTTCAACAATTAATATATGGTTTAAATTTAGAAATAAATTCAATTGCAGGAAGCTCAAATTGTGTAGGCAAATTAAACGACGAGATACACCCTTGTGTACTAGGAAAAAAAAGCGTCACAAAAGATAAAAAAGAAGGAGACAAATCTACTCCGTATGGAGAATTTCCAGTAAGAAAAGTATTTTTTAGAGCAGATAGAATTGGAAATAAACTTGAACATTTAAAAATTCCTACGCAAATAATAAATAAAGATGATGGTTGGTGCGATGATTCTCTTTCTCCTGAATATAACAAATATGTAAAACTCCCATTTCAATATTCTCACGAAAAATTATGGCGAGAAGATCACCTTTACGATATTATTTTAGTTATTGGATATAATGATCAGCCTGTTGTGAGCGAAAAAGGAAGTGCCATATTTTTACACATAAAATCGCCAGAAACCAAATCAACTGCTGGTTGCGTTGCCTTTAGTGAAAAAAATTTAATAGAAATATTACATAAATTAGACCTTAATTCCAAGATTATAATTAAATAAATATTACCTAATTAGTATAAAATATTTTAACGATTATTCTATTTTTAAGAACATAAATCATTGCTTTTATAAGTTGAAAATTTCACAATAAGTATGAACCTTAAAAACTTAAATACATTTGCAGTAAATCATTCAAGAATATGTTTAAAAACGTAGTGAATATCGTGAACTTTAAAAGTATCTGTAAACTAAAGATTATAACAAAATGATATATTAAATTAATTTTTTAATTATTTATTCAATTATTTTTTTTAACTATTTTTAAATAATTCACATAATTACATATAATATCTTAATAAAAAAATTAACTTACTTAAATTCCAACTAAATTTTTCATTTTTTTTCCAACACTAAACATTTATGATAGTAAAAAACACATTAAAGCAGTTACTAAATAAATATAATATTAGTAACTATTTTATTTATTTTTGTATTTTTATACAAAATACACGAACTAAAGGAATGATTTATGACTTTCTTTTCTAATATTTTAAATAAATTAAAGCAACCATCTGCGCTTGCTGAAATTACTGACCCAAATAAGATTGATATAGATTACAAATATTGGCGAATACGAATATTTTATTCAATGTATATTGGTTATGCTGTCTATTACTTCACCAGAAAATCTTTTACATTTGTCATGCCAAATATTGCCAGCGATCTTCATCTTGATAAAGCAAGTCTTGGTTGGATTGGCAGTGTCTTAGCAATAAGTTATGGAATTAGTAAGTTTGTCAGTGGTATTATTTCTGATCAAGCAAACGCTCGTTACTTTATGGCAATAGGACTTATTGCTACAGGTTTATTAAATATTTTATTTGGTTTTAGTTCGTATTTTTGGTTATTCGTTTTCTTTTGGGCATTAAATGGTTGGTTTCAAGGTTTTGGCTGGCCTCCCTGTGCTAAATTTTTAAGTTATTGGTACTCACAGTCTGAAAGAGGACGTTGGTGGGGCGTCTGGAATACATCACATAATTTAGGTGGTGCTATCATTCCTGTGATCATCGTTTTTATAGCTAATATTTACGGCTGGCGTTCAGCTATGATTATAAATGGAGTATTTGCCATTGTAATTGGATTATGGTTAATGAACCGTTTGCGTGACACTCCTGAAAGTCTTGGTTTACCTACTATTGAAAAGTATAAAAAAGAAGTATCTGTTAAGACTAATACACAAGAAGATACATTGCCTTTAAAAGAAATTTTTTTCAAATATATATTTAAAAATAAATTTATCTGGCTTTTAGCATGTGCCTATTTTTTCGTTTATATAGTCAGAATTGTTATGAATGATTGGACAATGCCTTTTTTAATTGAGAAAAAAGGCTATGCAAATTCTGCAACAGCAGGAACAGTTATTGCGGCTTTTGAAATCGGCGGATTTTTTGGCAGTATAGTAGCTGGTTGGTTTTCTGATGTCATTTTTAAAGGTGGCAGAGGATTTGTTAATTTTCTTTTTGCGCTACTAATGACAATTTTTATTGTTATTTTTTGGCAAGCTTCTACTGGGCAAATTTGGCTTGATACCATTTTAGTAGGTGCTATTGGCTTTTTTGTTTTTGGCCCACAAATGTTAATAGGTATTGCAGCAGTTGAACTTTCACACAAAAAAGCAGCAGCAACTTCGACAGGATTTATTGGCTGGATTGGTTATCTTGGCGCTTTTGTCGCAGGTGGACCCGTCGGAATTATTTTAGATAAATGGGGTTGGGAAAGTTTCTTTGTTACATTAATAACATGTTCTGCGTTAGCATTATTCTTCTTGACTTTTCTTATTAAAGCTAAAGCTTTCTCTGAAAAAAAGTAGTTAGAAAAAAATAACCTCCCAAAATAAATTTATTTCCTAGTTAAAAAATTAGAAAATGTTTTAATTTATATTTTATTTTTTTATAATTTTATTTGCTATTTTTTATAAATTTATATAATTAGTATTAAACTAAAAAGGAGGACGCATGAAAATGATAAAATTTATTATTAGTATTATAGTTTGTTTAGTTTGTTTTAAAAATAATGCTTATTCAAAAACTGCCATTAAAGCTGTTTATTGTGCTGATAAAAATAAAAATTGGTTCTGGTTAAAAAATAATAACGGAGAAAAAATATCTATTTTTGTGGTAGAAAAAATTGCTTTAAAATATAATATTTATGCAAAATACGGAGAAGCCTTATGGTGGAAAGTAAAGTATTCCATTCCTTTTACAGACCAACCCGAAAAAGTTATTTTTGATTTACAAAAAAAATGTAAAGAACAATATGGAAACAACTTTGAATATGCTCAACCCGCTGTAAATATTTTATCGAGCTGGGAACCTTTTGGCTTAAATGATGAACAAATTGCTAAAGGTGTATATAATATAGATTACAATGTTATTGCCATTAAAAATTCACTCATGACCGTAAATCATTTGGCTTTATCTTTTAATTATAATAAAGATTACATGAATATGTCAGAATTGCTTATCAATACAATGCTTGAACTTAATACAGAAAATAATCGTTTATACAGTCATTATCCACTTTAAAGAATTTAATAAGAGAAAACTACTATAAGTATTTAATCTATGAAAAACTTTTTCTAATTTTCTTAAAGCC
>CAYSZE010000007.1:0-7800 GCA_964435255.1 uncultured Oligoflexia bacterium | reverse complement strand
AATTATATTTGTCATTTTTAATTAATTTAAATATTAATATTAAATAAGTAAGATTTATTATGACAGCAACTAAAAAATTAAATAAAGATAAAGAATTTGAGCTAAATTGTGAAATATATATTCCAAAAAATGAATAAATATATCCTTTTAAAGAATAAAAAAGAGTATCAAATATAAAAGGTTGACTTAAACCTTGCAGTTCTCTTATAGTTGCATTTCCTAGATTTTCAGTTTGAGAATAAATTAAACTATCCCATTTATATAACTGAATATAAGATAAAGCCATAAAAATTAAGATAATACTTATTAAATTTATATGTACTTTTTTTGCAAAAACAAAATATAAAACGTTTGATGCTATAAATATAGCGAGTGAAGCAATATAAATGTTGAATAGAGAGTATCTTACAAAACTTAAATAGTTTGTAGAAATTAGAAATAATAATAATAAAAATAAAATATTCAGTAAATCTAATATTTTTAAATGTATAATTATTTTAATTTTTTCAACAATATTGTAAAATGCAAAGAAAGAAAGACTTAAATAGAATGAAACAGCTAAATCTTTATTAAGATTTATACTGGAAGCTATAATCATAGGTGAAATAATAATTAAAAAGAGTTGGAATATATGTTTATTAAATGGGACATTAGAATTAATACTGGCGAATAGATTTGGTATGCAAATAATACATGTTAAGATTAGACTATTATTAATTAATATACTAAAATCAATAGATTTAATAATTTGATTAATAATATATACCAAAGATGCAGCGAAAGTGTAAACTCCGCTATTTGCCTTTAAGGCAACACTTATTGAGGTGTAAGTGTTTGTCATGAATTCTAAATAGGTATAATGATCTGGAGATTTTTCTATAATAAATGAGGCTAAAAATAAATAAATAAATAAAAACAGAAATTTGTAAAAAAAATATTTCCCATTTTTGTAGATGATAAAAATCATAATAAGTATAAAAAATATAGTAGGTGTTAAAAATGGAATTGTCATTTTATTTTACCTTAATAATCAGATTATTTTATTGCATATCCATGCCAATACGGTATATTATTTGAAAATATGACATCTTTAAAACCATTTTCTTTGAGAAGTTTTGTTATTTGTTCTTTTGAATATCGTTTTTCAAGTGGTGTTCCAAATCTATCAAGGCAATCATTTCTCATTATATAAAAATTTTTGTTTCTGTAGGAAGAAAGAGGGAGTTTTGCAGCAATTTTTTCACCAAATATTATTTTTACTACTTTTGCTAAAACAACACAAGGTAAATATACAAACAAGGCTAAAAAATCACATGTTATTTTTTTGAAAAATGGAGGAAATTTACAAATGCATTTTCTCATAATATTTACAATTAAAAAAATGCATTTAAATAAAAGTGATCTATTATCTAAGTTATAGTAAAAATAAAAAAGAAAAATACCGTTATTTTTTAGGATACGATTTATTTCAGCAATTGATTCCTCTGTTTTTTCAATATGATGTAAGACCCCATAAGAAACTACTAAATCAATAGATTTATCTTGAAAGGGGAGATTTTCTGCATAAGCTTTAACTGGAATGATATTGTCATCATCTTTAGTATTTTCTATAAAAATATTTATAGCTTCTGAGGGATCTACACCATAAAGTGTTTTTATATATGGACTTATTCTTCTTGCCCATCTTCCCGTACCGCAGCCGACATCTACTCCAATCCAATTTTTATTTAATTGTTCCAAAGGAAAGACGTCAAAATATTCTTTTGATGCTGTTTCTGTTGAAGTTAAATCAGTATGTTTAAAAAGATTCCATTCTTCCCCAAATGATTTAACTGTTTCGGTGTTACCTGTATACTGTAATTTTATATCTGTACTTTGAATAAAGTTATTTTTTATAATTACATTTTGAAAAATTGATTTGTCAATGATTTCTTCAAAATTATTTTTCATTTTAAAATCCTAGTTTATAATTAAATCTAAAGAATTAAAGTCGCCAATACGTCATGTGATTAGACACTTGAGCTATTTGAGTAGTATTTAAAAAAGCTTTAACATCTACAAAAACCCCGTTATATTGTTTATCTTGATTAATTATTTCTTCAATTGTAGTAATAAGTTCATGATGAGGGACAGCAAGTATAATGCAATCATATAAGTGAAAATCGATATTTAAATGTGTATTTATTTCAATATTATATTCAGAATAAACGTCTTTTTTATCTACAAGTGGATCTACGATATCTGTATGGAAATTAAATTCTTTCAAAGTATTAAATATTTGGACTACCTTTGTGTTTCTAAAATCAGAAATATTTTCTTTAAAAGTAAAACCTAAAATAAGACATCTATATAATTCTGAGTTTTTTGGCTTATTTTTTAGAACTAATTTTACAGTTTCAGATGCCACAAATGAAGCCATGGAGTCATTTATTGCTCTTCCTGATAAGATCACTTTTGGAATATATCCGACTGTTTCTGCTTTATAAGTTAAATAGTATGGATCTACTCCAATACAATGGCCTCCTACTAGGCCAGGAATAAAGTTGAGAAAATTCCATTTTGTTCTTGCGGCACTTAGAACTTCGTGAGTATCAATCTTTAATTTAGAAAAAATAATAGATAGTTCATTAATAAGAGCTATATTAATATCTCTTTGAGTGTTTTCTATAATTTTAGCGGCTTCTGCAACCATAATGCTAGAAGCGATATGAACTCCAGCATTTATAACCGAATTATATAATTGTGCAAAAAAATCACAAGAGTGGTGACAACAACCTGAGACTACTTTAGTAATATTTTCAAATGTATGTTTTTTATCGCCTGGATTTATTCTTTCTGGTGAATAGCCTAAATAAAAATCGACACCGTGTGTTTTACCAGAAATTTTTTCAATTAATGGTTTACAATCTTCCTCTGTACAGCCTGGATAGACTGTTGATTCAAAACAAATATAATAAATATCAGAATTTAATTTTAAAATTTCACCAATTAAAGAACAAGCTGACAAAAGAGGTGTTAAATCAGGATTATTTCCATTATCTATCGGCGTAGGAACGGCAACAATTATAACTTTACATGTCACTAGATCTATGTAATCAGATGTATATGAAATGTTATCATTATTTAATATGTCTGTATTTTCTATTTCTCCAGTATAATCGTTTCCTGCTTTTAACTTTTCAATTTTTTCTTTATTTATGTCAAAACCAATCACATTATATTTTTTGGAAAAGGAAATTGCTAAAGGTAGACCAACATAACCTAAGCCAATAACACCTATTTTTGTTGATTTATTTTCTAACATCTCCGTTGATATATAATTTTGCATAATATTTCCTAACTATGTTGTTTAATATATTTTTCCCATTCATTTTCTATAAATAAATTCCATCTAGAATTTAAATTAGATCCATTTGGAAGGTTGGCTGGCAGTGGAACACCAAATCCTTTTTTGGGCATATTTAATACTTTTCCCTGTGTCCTTCTCGCTAATGCATCTCTTAGTATTTTTTTATAAACATTATTTTGAATTTTGAAATGGAGTGGCAAAGAAGTTCCGAACTCAATAATTCTATAATCTAACAGAGGTGAACGGGCTTCTAGTGAATAAGCCATCGTTGCTCTATCTACTTTTACTAAAACGTCATCTCTTAGATAGGTTATGAGATCTAGTGCAGCAAATTTCTCTTCTATGCTTCTATTATCAAGGTTTTGACAAGAATAGTTTTGATACCAATTTTTAGCAATTTCAAAATAACTATTCGCTTTATTTATAGTGCTATTTAAATTTGTTTTTGACTTTTGATTCGTTCGTAAAATTATGTCGTATAATTGAAATTCATTTTTCGCAGATAAAATTTCGTTTATTTTTTCAAGTTTTGAATCTAAATTTGTTGTATTGACAGAGAATAAGTTTAATATTTTTTTAAACAGAATTTTTCCTAATTTAGTTTGTAAAGATGATGTAATTGCTTTATTTAAAAATGGAATTAATTTTGTTAACTGATTTATAATTATAAGCTTTTTGGTATAAGAAAATCTTGGATAGCCTAAGAATACCTCATCCCCACCATCCCCAGTTAGAACAACTGTAACAACTTTTCTTGCAGCTTCTGAGATAGCCATTGTTGGAATTTGTGAACTATCTGAAAAAGGTTCGTCATAATGAAAAGGAATTTTAAGAATTTGATTTTGATAATCAGCTTCTTTTAAATGCAGTAATTGAATAGGAATTTGTAAATTATTTGAAGTTTCAATAGCAACTGCTGATTCATCAAAATCTTTATTATCATATTGAACTGTGAATGACTGAAAATTAGGAATATTTAATTTTTTTATACTTGATAATACTAAAGAAGAATCTATCCCACCAGATAAAAAAGCTCCTACTGGAACGTCGGAAACTAATCTTATTTTTGTTGCATCATCTAATAACTCTAAAAATTCATCTACAGCATCATTGTAAGAATGGTTGTATTGTTTACCGTAGCCATTAAAAGGATCCCAATATAATTTTTCTTCTTCTAATTCCAAATTGTTTTTAGAGAGATCAAGATTAAGATAAGAAGCTGCACTTAACTTAAAACATTCATTATAAACGCTTAGGTTAGCTGGAATATAGCCAAGCCAGCGATAAAATTCTAATGCTTCTTTGTTTATAGTTAATGGTAATTTTAAATTGATAATTGATTTTAATTCTTATGAAAAAACAATACAATCTTTTGATTTATAAATATATAAAGGTTTTTTTCCTAACCTATCTCTAGCAAAAGTTATTTTATGTTCACTCTGATTTAAAAAAGCCATTGCTAGCATTCCGTTAAGCTTTTTTAAAAAATCGTTTCCAAATAAATGAATTCCTGCTAAAATAACTTCAGTATCAGTTCCTGAATGAAAGTCCCAATTATTTTTTAACTGCTCTTTAAGATCATTAAAATTATATATTTCACCATTGAAGCAAAGTGATATGATATTGTTATCAGGCAATTTTTTAGTCATAGGTTGACGTCCAGCAGACGAAAGATCTATAATTGATAATCTTCTTTGTCCAAACCAAACATCCCACTTGTCTTTTAATTCAAATTTTTCAAGCCCCCAATCATCTGGTCCTCTATGAGCTATTTTATTTAATGCATTTCTAACAATTTCCTCATTAAAAATCTTTGGTCTTGATATTATTCCAAATATTCCACACACTAATTGTTTCCTTTATAACGAATTTTGTAATTTCTATAAAAATCAATACAAAAACATATAATTAATGAAAGTAAAAAACCTAAAACTAAAGTAGAAACAAGAATTTTTATGTTTTCTTGATATAAGATTTTCTTTTCGTTCATAGACAAATTTTCAATATCTGCAAAATTAAAAATTGGAAGAATATTATTTCTTAGTTTTATACTTAAATCAAAATTTTTATTAAACTGAATATCGAAATCATTTTTAAGAATTGCAAAAGATTTTATATCTGCATCAATCTCTTTAAAATTAACTTTATTTGAATTAATTAAATTTGCTATAATAGAACTAAATAATGTTGAATGATCTAAAGATGAATAAGTGTAAGTAGAATTACTGAAATTTTGGTCAGGAATATCTATTTTATATTTTTTCATTAAATTATCTATAATTATCTTCATTTTAATAGAAGTATTAATTAAATTTTCTTGACCTTCTAATTGATTTTTAAAGTATTTTATAGGATTGCTTGTAACTAAATTTATATTCTTTTCTATTGTAAAGTTTTCGTTTTTTACTTCTTTTAAGAATGAAAGAATAATTTTATTCAAATTATCTTTGCTTATTTGTTGATTTAAATAAATTTTTAGTAATGAATTTTGATTAAATTCATTAACTAGTATTTCAAATTTAATTCCTTTATTTGGCTTTTGTTTAGTATCAATTTGATTTAAGTCTTTAAATACTTTTTGTAAAAATTCTTCTCTGTTAAAACTTTGATTGTAGTAATTAATGTTTTTTGAAATATCTGCTGGATAGGTTAAATTAATAAAATAAGGTTCGATTTTTATAGTTGATATGTATGGAGTGTTTTGAATATTAAAATATATGATAATAAAACTAATAATAAAACTTAATATTAAACCAAAAAATAGTTTGAATTTATTAATAATGATGAAGTTTAAAAAATCAAAAATATCTTTGTTACCAAGATTGCCTACATACTTCTCAATATGTTTATGATATTCAGAGAAAATCAATTTCTACTCCTAAATATATTATCTTTAGTAAACAAGTCTCAGTCCAGCTAAAGTAGTTAAAACTATCCAACCTAAAGCTATTATACAAATAAAATGAACTTTGTAAAAAAAACTGGCATGTCTTTTTGATAGAGTTCTTAAAGCTGCAAATAAAACAAGACTCCTAAGAGCAATAATATTTAATTTGTATTCATTTTGTATTTCTATAGGTAATAGGAGCAAAATAAGAGGCAATATAGCAAGTAGGAAATCTGTTGGAGCTATAACTAAATATTTACGTTTGAAAGTGACTATAAAAAAACATAAAGTACTTATTAATAACCAAATGAATAATAAATTGTATGCTTCTTGGAGATTATATTTATTGTTAAAAATTTCAATCCAAATAATATTTGAATTATTTGCAATAAGTAAAATTGTTGTTGAAATTGCTATGATAAATGATTCAAAAAAACTATCTGATTTTTTAATAAAGACAGTACAGATCATAACAAAACACATAGCCGCCGCCGCTAATGCTACATTTTTTGGCGCTATGCCCGATAAAAATGGTGTGGCAAGAAGAATTACGTAAATTGTATAGCGGTTTAAATGCTCCCAGTATTTTAAGACAAATGAAATTCTTGGACCTGTTGTTTTTTGTGAAGCCAAGAATAGTTTATATCCTGCTAGATTTGTAATAAACCCTTCTGTTAATTTTACAGAAAAAGTAATACAAAGCACAAGCAATATAATTCCAATAAAAGGAGTCCAGCCAAGGTTGTATTGTGGATAAGCAACTGGTAATATTCCAAGTATTCCAAAAAAAAGCATTAAAAAGTAAACAGTAATAACACTTTGTGAATGAGTAAATCCAATTTTCATGAGAGAATGATGAAAGTGTCTTTTATCTGGTTTCATTGGATTTTTACCTTCAAAAAGTCTTAGCAGAATAACATGTGCTGTGTCAAAAATAGGAATAGAAAGGCATAATATAATACTAACTATTGGGATTAATTGATTAGATGAACTATTTATTACTTCCCATTTGTTGATATTTTCTGTGATGGTAAAATTATTTATGATTAGAATAATAAATATTCCCACCATAAAACCTAACCAATTACTTCCTGAATCTCCCATAAATATGCTGGATGGATGTGTGTTATATTTTAAAAAGCCTAAAATGGCACCAATTATAGGAATGCTAAAGACAATAAGCAAATTTAAATTATGAGTTGATAAAAAATGAATATAACTTAAAAGAGAAATACCAATTAAAACGACTCCGCCAGCAAGTCCATCGAGCCCGTCGATCATATTTATTGAGTTAATAGCCCCAATAATTATAAAAGTTGATATAGCTATACCCAAAATAAGAGGTACTTCTAAATATGTTATTTGGCTTAATGCAATGGAATGGATTTGTAAGTTTGATATTAAAACAACGGATAAAGATGTTGTTATTTGGATAAAAAGTCTAAGTTTAGCGGAAAGTGATACTATATCATCAATAAATCCAGTTAAAAACATAATAAAGGAGCATATAAATATAGCTGCCATGTTTGATGGAAATTTCCAGATAATGAGACTGGAAAAAAAA
>CAYSZE010000006.1:0-4086 GCA_964435255.1 uncultured Oligoflexia bacterium | reverse complement strand
TTATATCGTCAGATATTTTTTCTCCTGTATTTGAAATTTCAATGATTATTTTATCTTTATTTTTTTGCAGTTTTATATTGATTTTTCGATCTGTGGTTTTTTGATTTAAAATAATACTATCGATAGAATTTAATAATATATTTAATATGACCTGTGATATTTCAGTGGGATAACAAAGAATTTCTGCTTTTTCTAAATTATTTTCTTGATAAATGGTTTCTATTTCATATGCTTTAAACTTATCTCCTAAAGTACTTAACACTGATTTAATGATGTCTGATAATTTTGATCGTGTTTGTGGTAAATAGCATTATTTTTTGCTAGAGAACGCATCATTTTTATCAGTTTAGCAATCCTTTCAACCATAAATTCTATTTTTTCAATAGATTTGAGGAGCATTTCATTTTCATCTTTTTCATCTTGACGGAGGTTTTTTTTCAGAATTTGTGAATTGCCAAGAATAATAGTTAAAGGATTATTTATTTCATGCGCTATTTGTCCAGCCATTTCACCTAAATATGACAAGCGATTAGAATGAAACAATGCTTGTTGATGATCAACTAATCTTTTTTCAGATAATTTCCAGTTAGTGACATCTTTTGAAATAATTAGAATGACATCTTCGCCAAAAGGCATTTTAACAGGAACACGGATATTTTCAAACCAAGCCGCATTTCCTTTTGGATCTGTGGTCAATTCTATTTCTGAACTTTTGAATTTTTCTTTTTCTATGACTTGTTCAGAGCCTGGTAACCATAATTCTTTTTCTTGTAATAAATGATTTAACGTATCTACAGTTCTACCCTCTTTAATTCCTGCAAAATCATAAATTGCTTTATTAGCAAATAAATAGAGCCCTACTTTATTAATAATTGCGATTAAATTTGGGTCGTTATCAAAAATAATTTTCATGAGACCTGTGTGTAACAGGAAATCTTCAGAAGAATATTGTGATAATTCATCACAACAAAATGCAAATTCGTTTGATTCTGTTAAGTAATAAATTTTCCACCGCGAACGAGATAACATTTCTGGAAAACAGGAAAGTTCAATTTGACTTGGCTCGGTTGATTTATTTTGTAGGAATAGTTCTAATAAGGCTTTTAACTTTTCTTTTTCAGAGGCTACTAATAACGGAAATATTTCTTTTTGTTCTTTAAGTGAATGTTGCTCTGCAATTTTATTAGCCGCAACAATTTTTCCCTCTGAATTAACAAGAAGGAGCGCGTCTTTAGCATTATCAAAAAAAAATTTGAAATCCATACTTTTCTTCCTTGCGTAAAAAGTAGGAATTAATACTTTTAAAGAGAAACCTATAAGACGCTCTAGTTAAAAAGCATATTTATCATAAATTCCATTTCAATATAGGATCATTATTTTCAGGTATCCAAGTACCATCAGGACCAACAATTGAAATGATTGGGGGGTGTTCTCTTAATAATAAGCTTAACACATTGCTAACCATTTCGGGAGTAACAGCATTGACACGGTCTGAAAATCTTAAAAAATTATCGAAATCGAGGCCATAAACATCACTCATAGCTAATTGTGAAGCTTGGTAATTGTGGTGTTGTGATTCAATGCTTTGCGAACCTAATACAGAACTTTGGGCTCGTTTTAATTCTTCAGCGCTGGGCGGATGTTTGGCAAGGTTTTCAATATGAAATTTCATTCCTTCAACAGCTTCCTTCGCTTTGTGTGCCGCTGTTGCTATATAAGTAGTGAAAACTCCTGCTAAAACATTAGGTGATTGGGAAGCACTGACGCTATAAGCTAACGATTTTGTATCACGTAAATCAAGAAAAAGCCTACCACCTTGGCCTGCTAAAATATTTGCTCCTAGTTCTAAAGCAGTCCTTCTTTGATCAGAAATAGGATACGAGCGGAAAGAAAGAGTAATATGTGCTTGTTCTCGTTGGAGGGCATCGAATCCTATGAGGTTTTGCTTATAACTTGGAAAAGCAGGGGCTTCTGGTATTTTAAGAGTTTTAGGTGCATATTCTGAATCAAAAAATGTTTTAAATTCCGATTCAATTAAATTAACAAAAGATCTCAAATCGAAATCACCAGCAATTGAAAAAACAAATTCATTGGCATGAAAAAGTTGCGACCAAAATTCTTGTGTGTCTTCTTTTGTTACCTTTGCTAAGGAATCTTCCGTGCCTATACCAGCTTTCGCATAAGGATGATTTGGAAAAAGTAAAGGTTGTGAAACTCTTGCTAATCTAGCAGCTGGACTGTCTTTTTGTGCAATAATGACTTCTATAGTTTCTTTATGTGTTCTTTTCCATTCTGTAGGAGAAAATTCAGGTCTAAAGAAACAATCTAGTAACATTTGTGCTGTTCTTAAACTGTTTTCACTAATAGAATCGAAACGCATACCAAAGAGATCGCGAGATGAAAAAGCACTAATACTTGAAGCATTATCTTCTAATTCTTCTATGAATTTTCTATAACTTTGCCGTAAAGTACCACGAGTCAGCATGCTCGCCATTAAACCACTTACACCATTTTTGTCTTGTGGCTCATGAATAACTCCACCTTTTAACAACAGCATCCCACTAACAACAGGAAGCCTTTTTGAAAGCCTATAATTGATTTTAAGTGTTTTTTCAAAAGGCAATGGAATTATAATTTGCTTTACATCTGAATTAAATTCTGACGTCTTTCGGTAATAATGATTTAACCAACTATCTTTTGAGTAAGTTGGGCTATTCGATTTTTGTAAACTTGTTTCTAATGGTTCTTCATTTAAATGAATTACATTTGCTGCATGACTGATGGCATTAATAAATTCTTTTTCTGAAATATCAGGTAATACATTTGCACCTAAAGCAGCAGATATATGGAATTGACCTGCTTCTAATTGAATAATCACCTTTTGTGCAATGGTTCTGATTTGTTCAGTAGTGACTTTTGAAACGGCATCCATATATGCTGTTTCAAATTCAAGTTTTTGTGATGTTTGTAAGCTTAATCCAGCACAACGCGAAATACCATCCATACTTTCCCGTGAATATATTCTTTGCGCTTTTAATGTGTTCAAAACACGAGTCAACTCTTCCTGTGTAGGAGGAACTTCAGCAAGTCGTCTCACTTCTTGCACAATGATTTTTAAAGCATGGAGGGCATTTGTTGCCATGCCAAAGTAACCTATGCCAAGCATGCCAGCAGGGTATTTTGGGGTGTAACAAGAACAGTCAATACTTGTGACGAGTTGTAATTCATCTCTTAAAATACGAGTTAAACGCGAGGAATCAGCTTCACCTAAAATAGATGCAAAAACGTCCCATGTGGGCATTTCATGGCTTTCCAGAGTAGGTGCTTGTGTGGCCACTTGTACTCTTGCTTCTTGCCAGGGACCACGTTCAATTTTAGCGGTTGGTTGGTTATTTAGACCTTTATCTGGTAAAGCAGGGCGGTAACGTTGTGGTACAGTTTTTGGCGGAAACTCTGTGCTGAGTTGTAGCAAATGTTCCCACATTTCATTGCCATTAAAGTCACCAGAAGCAATAAAAATCATATTATTTGGGATATACCATTTCTTATAAAAATGGTTGACTTGCTCCCTACTAAAATTTTCAACTATGGGTTGAAAACCAATGACAGGACGAGCCATCCTTGTTCCCTGATAAAATATAGAGAACATATTATGTGACAATACCGCATTGGGATTATCTCTACTGCGTTTGATTTCTTCAATAATAACTTCTAATTCTTTTTCAAGTTCTTCTTTATCTAGAAGGCTATTTTGGACGACATCAAGTAATAATTCAGCACCTTTTAATGCAAACGACGCTGGCGCTGTAAGATAATAATTTGTATGATCAAAGGTTGTATAGGCGTTAATATCGCCACCTTCAAATTCAACGGTAGAGGCAATTTGTCCAGTTTTAGGAAATTTTTTAGTTCCTTTAAATAACATATGTTCTAAAACATGAGCAATACCACCTTCCTGGGTTATTGTATCATCTTCATCAATAGAACCAGCTTTAACTAGTATTTGCACGGAAACAATTGGGGCAAAGTTTGATGGGTGTAAATAAACTTCCATTCCATTTGGTAAATACTTATGAATAATATTAT
>CAYSZE010000005.1:0-3123 GCA_964435255.1 uncultured Oligoflexia bacterium | reverse complement strand
GGAATCCTGGGGGTGAAGCAAGGCACTATAACGTAGCAAGAAGCTCCCAGACCTGCTTCCGCCAATGTGGAAATTGATGTAAATCTCTAATACTTGAAAAGAAATAGGGTTGAATAGAGTTATCAAACACACGAATTTTATCTAACTTACTATTTTCATTAATATTTAAACCAAAAAACGGATCCTGGGCGCTAAATGCAAGAGCTTTAAGAGCTCGGAAACCAAAACAAAAAATAAATTCTGGTGAAACAATTTTTAACTCTTCAATTAAGTGGTTTGTGGCACATATTTTAAGAGAATTTTCTGGGAGTTCTTTTTCTGGGCAACATTTAATAGCGTAGGAAAAATAGCTTTGCTCAAGGATACCCATTTTCCCTAAAAGATTTATAATAAGATTTGAAAAGGGAGACTTTATTGAGAAAACTTCATTTGTTTGATCTTCAATCGTGTCTGGGAATTCTGCTAAAATAAAATACTTTCGTTGCTCTATCACATTTGCCACTAAAGCATTGCTTCTTTTTGCTGCCAGCGGACATAACTGGCATTGTTGAATACGCTTTTGTAAGTTTAGTTTATTCTGATTTTCTTTACTCTCACATGTAATAATTTCACGTAAGGGTTTTGGGAAATGTCCCACGCCATCAATGACATTAGCGAGCAAACGATCATGAACTATTTTGTGGAGAGAACTTTTAGTCTGATTCATGAAATGAACTTTCAAAAAATATTCTAATCAAGTATAAATTGTTATTGAAGATTTTTTCAAAAGTAAAGCCTGAATTAAAATTGAAAAACGTCTTAAATAAGTTTTTCAGCAGCTTTTTGCCCAATATCTTCTCTGCGCGGCAAAGCTTTCGTATATTTTGTAATTAATTTTTCTAAGCGTGGAAAAAAATTTATATAGGTGAGAACAGGATTCATCCAACCAGTAGTAATGCAATAATATTTATTGAATGGAACCGTATGATGAATTTTATGATGCGTTGGATTTAAAAGAATTCTACATTTTTGCAATAATAAAATTACTATATTAGGTTTATCAGTATGAGCCCATTTATGTATTTGATTGGTAAATAAGACAAATGTTGTCATAAAAAAAACAAAATAGACACAAAATGAAGCAAATTTAAACTCGACCCCAACTGGCAAAAAGAGACACCCTAACAGAACAGGAGCACCTGCTAAAGCACAGGCAGCATTTGTTTCAACGAAATCATGCCGTGTGATGGCTTTTTCATCGACGTGGTGTTCACGAAAAGGCCTAATTAAGGCAGGTCCCAATAAAGGGATATCCACAGAACCCCAAGTGTCACCAGCCCAGTGAACTACTCCTCCTATAAAATCGCTCACAATCCAGCCCAAAATTAATGCAGGTAGTGATAAAAACCACAATTCTTGGAAAGAAAAAATTATTTTCCAAGCTATAATTCCTGAAAATATAAAAAAGAATATGAGACCTATATATTCAATAAAGCGGAACCATTTTGGATAGCCATTAGCTAATTCATTTTTATCGCGTTGAACAATTTCTTTTGTATCCATTTTACCTAAGTCATCCATAAAACGAACTCCTTAAAACTCTTGTCCTAAACACAATTTAAAGGAATATTAACATAAAAAACAAAACAGAAAAAATCGAGATCGTGACAATACAAATTTTTGAGTAAAATAAAAACTTACTATAATTTAATTAATTCTTTTAAAGTTTTAAGAACATTTTCGACATGATCTGTCACTTTTACTTTTCGCCATTCTGCTACGACAGATCCTTCAGGACTAATCAAAAATGTTGATCTTTCAACGCCCATGAATTTTTTCCCATACATACTTTTTTCTTTCCAGACCGCAAAAGATTCAAGCAAATTCCCTTGTTCATCAGATAATAGCTTAAATTTTAGACCTTCTTTTGTAAGAAATTTTTGATGACTTTGACAGGAATCTTTACTGACACCGTAAATATCACAATCTAAATTCTGAAAAGAGCGTATTTTTTTCTGAAAATCATTTGCTTCAATTGTACAACCAGAAGTCATGTCTTTGGGATAAAAATAAATTACATTCCATTTTCCTAATAAATTTTTGTCTGATACAACTTCTCCATAACTGTCAACAACAGAAAATTTTGGAATTTTGTAAGACTTTTCTAATATTGCTGTTTGATTATTTTTTTTAACAGTCATAAATATGTACCTCAAAAGACAGGCTGAACCGACTCTGATTCACTTATATTTTTTCTTTCACTAGTTACTTTATGCGCTAATGCCACAGGTGATAAATCGAAGTAACTTTGTAAATTAGTGTTTAAATTTAATTGAATACTTTCAAAGTCTAATGCTGCTGTTCCTGGATTTAAAGAAACAATTGGGAGTGCAAACGTTTCAGAAAATATTTTTTCAAATTCACTTATTGTTGCTGGAGAGGTTGTTGTCAACCAAATTTGGTTAGTTTTTAAATTCCATAAGAGTTCAGTTAATTTCACTGCTGGTAAAGTATTTCTCAAGAGTTCTTCTTTTAATTTATCTTTAATGGAATCACGTACTTTTTTACCAACTTTTTTTACGTTCCCTTGAGCATCTTCTTTCTCATGTCCAAGCGCTTCTAAAGCTGCTCTTAATTGTAATTTCATAAAAGTTGCTGGAATTTTTTTCTTATCTGAACGCATCCCAAATAAAAAAAACTGATCATAAATTAAAGAATGTGGATATTCAATTTTCGGTTCGCCAGTAAACGGATGACAAAACCCACTAGCTTCTTCTCGCGCGTCGTCAATCGTTAAAGGAGAGATAAAAGATTGCGATAGTTTTTCAGCAATCCAAGCCAAAGATAAATCTTTTCCAGGCGTAATAATTTGGAACCGCTTTAAAGCTAAAGATCCTGTAGCGATAGGCATATTTTACCCTTTTTTAAAATAAAATAAAATCGTAAAAACGATGCATAGCTAATTTACATGAGATTTAAGAAAAAACAATGTGAGCTTTAATTTAATAAATATATTCTGTGCTTGAATGTTTTATAAAAGAAGTATATGAGAAAAGGCAATTAAGAAAAATTTGTTACCTTAAACAAGTTATTCCTCGGCTGGTTGTGCGGTTTGCGTTTTCTCAGGCACAGTTGCTTCCACAG
>CAYSZE010000004.1:0-10718 GCA_964435255.1 uncultured Oligoflexia bacterium | reverse complement strand
CTCATTAATAACCCAGATGTCACAGAAAAAAATAAATTAATTACAGCCAACCTTTTAATGGTAAAACATAGTGAGGTTTACGATACAAAAAAAGACCACAAGCAAATGAAAGAAGCAAAATTACTTGATAGTATTTTAAAGGATCAAAATACCCAAACCTCTGCTAGCAAATAGAAATGGAAAACTATGAGGAAAACTAATTTTACCAAGAAAAGTTTTATAACTTCATTAGTTATTATTTTATCTTTTTTAGCCTTAATGATATACGCATTAAAACAAGATCCCAATTTTAACCCTAGCCAACTTGTTGGCAAACAAGCTCCTCTAATAGCAGGTCCTATGTCCTCTGGTGAAGATTTCCACTCGAACTCCATTTTTCAAAAAGGGAAATGGGTTATCCTTAATTTTTGGTCTTCATACTGTTACGTTTGTAGAGGCGAAGCACCTGAAATGGAAGTTTTTTATCAATTGACAAAAACTAAAACAGATGCTTTTCCATATTTTATTAGTATTAATATTCAAGATAATACTGATACAATTAAAAGTTGGCAAAACAATTATGGTCAAACTTTTCCAGTTGTTCAAGACTTAAAAGGTCTTATATCAATTCAATATGGTGTTACAGGTACACCTGAAACATTTTTTATTGATCCTAACGCCGTTGTTCGTTATAGAGTTGCTGGACAAGTTAATAGGCAAATTATTATGCAATTTATTAACTGGTTAGAAAAAAATCCACAAGCAAATCAAGAAGAAGCCAGCAAAGCTTTCATTGCTATGAGAAATAATTCATAATATGTCTATCGATACTCCAATATTCACTAAAATTAATGAATCATTTGAATGCCAACAATGTTTGTATTTAGTCCCTTTAGCAAGTAGCACCTGCCGCGATCATTGCCCAAAATGTCTTTATAGTCTGCATGTTGATAACAATCCAGGTGACAGAGCAGCTCATTGTGGTGGTAAATTAAAACCCATAGCCTGGTCACAACACAAAAAAAAAGGATATATGATTCACTATCAATGCATGACTTGTGGCATGGAAAAAAGAAATAAATTTCTGGAAATTGATACTTATATGCCCGATGATTTTTCCGCTCTTTTAAAACTTAGTGCTGTAACAAAGGCTTAATTGTGAGAACTGTTAAAATTGAAAATATAAAAAGTTTTGTTGTCATATCAGATGTGCATTTACGAGAACCACAAGATGATAATTACAAAATATTTATTGATTATTTAGATAAAATAAAACAAGAACACTATAATAGTAGAATAGATGCTATTATATTTTTAGGTGATATATTTGACTTTATTACTGTTTCAAAAAAATTCTTTATAAAACTTTGGTCTGAAGCATTTTTCCGAATAAAAGAATTAAAAAACTTGGGAATAAAAACATTTTTTTTAGAAGGAAATCATGATTTTGGTTTTGAACATTTTCATACGAGTGATCTCGATGAAATATTTAATTATTATGGTGATTTTATTTTGGAAATTGATCATCCAGAATTAGGAAAAACAATATTTAGACATGGGGACAATTTAATTTGTCTACCTTCTTATCAAAAACCACGAGCCTTCTTTAAATCTTACCTTTTCCAAAAATTTGCAAATTTGTTATTCCCAGGATTTTTAATGCATTTTATCTGTACTCGTTATGCTAAAAGAAGTCGAAATAAAGGTGAAACTTATAATGCTTTAACAGCCCCTTTTTTAAGAAATTGTTTAGATAATTATTATAAAGTATATGCAGAAACTAATAAAATTCAAATTAACACCTTAATACTTGGTCATATACATGTATATTTAAATACAGGGTATAACAATGTTAAATTACTTGTTGGGCCTGACTGGTTTTCTAACCCAAATTACTTTATTTATTATTCTGCTACTAATAACACAAGAATATTTTTTAATTCTAAAGACGTAAAGCAATTTGACATAATGAACTCAAAATAAGTCAGTCTTAATAAAATTTTCAGTTTCTCTTATTGTTTTCTGGTATCTTAGGATAAGAAAAAATGGAGAGAACAAAATGAACATATATAAAATTCTGAAACTAATTCCTATCCTTTGTATTTTGCCTTTTACAAATCTTTCCAGCTTTGCTGACGAATTAGAATTTCAACTTCTTACCGAAGATTATCCCCCTTATAATATGCCCAAAGAAGAAACGAATGGTGATAATGAAAATGAAATTATTGGCAGTGCAACCGATGTCATAAAAGAATTATTCAAACGAGCCAAAATAAAATATCAAATGGAAACATTACCTTGGGCTCGTGCTTATAATAATGCCTTAAATAAAAAAAACACTGTCGTTTTTGCTGCTTCTAGAACAGAAGAACGCGAAAAACTTTTCAAATGGGTAGGGCCTATTGGTGAAAATGATTGGGTATTATTTTCTTTAGTTAACCCTAAAACCAAAGAAGCTCTCATTAAAATGAATTCTTTAGAAGACGCCAAAAAATATGTTATTGGTGCCTATAAAGGAGATGCTACTTCAAATTATTTACATAGTTTTAGTTATTTAAAAATTGAAGACAGCAACTTAGACATTAACAATCAAAAAAAACTTCAAGCAGGAAGAATAGATTTATGGGCTTCTGGAAAACAACTTGGAAAATGGTATTTTAAAAAAAATAAGATCAATAATATTGTACCTGTTTTTACTTTAAAAACATCGACTCTATATGCTGCTTTTAATATTCAGACTGATGATATAATTATTGAAAAACTAAATCATATTATAAAAGAAATACAAAAAGATGGAACGTATAATAAAATACAAAAAAAATATACAAATTAAGAAGCATTCTTACTAGAAATTTTATTTACTATTTCAATAATCCGCAGCCCTTTATTTAAAACAGCTATTTCCGAATCTTTTAAATTTTGAAATTGACAAGAAATGGTTTTACCTAAGTTTGTAGCTCTTTTTATTTCTGCTCTTAATTTTAATTTATCATCTTTGTCAATACCAAACATTCTTACAGGCATTTCAAACGTAACAGAACAACCAACTTTAAAACCGCGCTTAATACTATCAACTTCAAGATTTAAGCTGACGCCACCTGCAGAAATATTATTGATAGTTCCCATGACTGGATTAGAGTCATCTTCCGAATAAATTTGCACAATAACTTTGCTAATAAACCTTGGACTGCTTCTATTTTCTGCAGAAGACTCAGTCATAAATGCGCTCCAAACTAGACATCACCCGATTGTTTAGATTATTTCGGTAAGAAATTGAGCTTTTTTAGAGTTTGCAAATATTATTTTTGACTGCAAATTCTTCTCCACATGTCAAAAGTATTTATTTCATTAAATCTGCTATAAATTTAAACTTAACAAGAACAACCTTAAAAGATAAAAACCCAATTTTTTTAATATTTTAAAATAGGGATGATTAAAATGTGAGGTTTTAAATGGAATTATCTAGCATCATTGGCCCCATATTAGGTTTGATAGCCGTCATAGGTACTGCAATAATCAAAGGATTACAAGTACCTATGTTGTGGGGGGGATCTGCAGCAATGATTGTGGGGATGGGTTCTCTTGCCGCTGTTATGACAGCCTATCCTTTAAAAGATGTTATTTTTTCGTTTAAATCTCTTGGGCTATTTTTAAGTGGTCCCAAAATGGACACAGAAGGAACTATTTCTACCATTGAACGTCTTGCACAAATGGCAAGAAAAGACGGAGTCCTTGCCTTAGAAAAAGAAATTGACAAACTGGACGATCATTTTATGAAAAAGGGTATAGAAATGGTCTCCATGAACACTGATGCCATAGTGATTGAAAATACCCTTCTCGCCGAAATTGATATGATTTATGAAGAGGAAGAAATTGCAGCCAAGTTTTGGGAAGACATGGGCGCCTTTGCTCCGACCATTGGAATTATGGGTGCCGTATTAGGACTCATGGTGGTTATGTTAAACCTTGATAACCCACCAGAAATTGGACCTGGGATTAAAACGGCGTTTATTGCAACCCTCTATGGGGTTGGTCTTGCAAACTTATTTGCCCTACCTTGTGGAAAAAAAATTAAAAGAATGTGTCATCATAAAAAAGTCTATAGGGAGATGATTGCAGTAGGTATTGTTGGAATCGCACAAGGCACAGCACCGAAAGTTCTTGTTGAACGCTTGCACGGGATGGCTCACTAATGCCTAAAAAAAAGAAGTGCCCTGAATTTGAAAACCATGAACGTTGGCTGGTCGCATTTGCCGACATGATGACTCTGCTCTTCGCACTTTTCGTGGTTCTTTATGCTATTGCCGTAGTAAACACCTCCAAAGTCAAACAAGTTACTGAATCTATGCAAGTTGCTTTTGGTATAAAAGAAGAAGTGCCCAAAGAAGAGGGAAATATCCCTAAAGGCCCTAATTCTATGGAAAGTATTTTTCGCTACATTAAAGGCAACACCAGTCGAGAACAACTTTTACAACGTCTTATTCGAGAAAGAGCGGCTATTATAGCGGCACAAGCTCGGCAAATGGAACAAAAATTAGCGGAACGTCTTTATGGTTCAAAACAATTTCCTGATAGTGAACAAAAACCACAAGATAGAGTCATTTATGTCGCACGTGACCCTGATGGCATTCGTATCACATTGCTCTCACGAGTTCTTTTTAACCCTGGAGAATACACTTTAAAACCAGAAACTAAAGAAATGTTAAAAGGAGTGGCTGACATTTTAAAAGGTCTAAACCGTATGATTCGCGTAGAAGGCCACACAGACAATATTCCCTTTGAAAGAAATGGCATGACGAATTGGGAACTTAGCTGTTTACGTGCCACAGCAGTTACTAAATATTTTATAGAAACAGGATACTTTCAAAAAGGAAATGTGTATCCTGCGGGATTTGGCGATACGAGACCTATAGCTATAAATGACACCCCTGAAAACAGAGCTTTAAATAGGCGAGTTGATTTGAAAATTTTATATGACAAACCCGATGACTATATCCCACCAGATGAACAACTCGGTAATGAAGAAAAATCTGAAAAAGAATAATATTTGAATATATATAAAAGTAAGTTATATATTTATCATTCAAGGACGGTGTATTTTTGTAAATACTAACCACTTCAATTACTTAACACAGCTCCTTGTATTAAATAAACGAGCTATTTCATTTTTCTATGGAGATATCAATGAAAGAATATCAATCAATCTTGAGCTGTGGAAATTTATTCAGTAATACCAGAATTTTATATCCAAAAGTGTTTTTTACCTTGGCTAGCTCGCTTTTTCTTTTCCAAGGTTGCATGACCTCATCTAGGCAAGATCAACTCCAAGCCTCTTTAACTCAAATTCAAGGGCAAGTTTTTCAGTTGCAAGAACAAGTTAACAAAAGAGATCAACAAATTAATAATACGACTCAAGCGGCATTATCTTCTAAAAATGATGTTGAAAGTCTTCAAACACAGTTACAACTCACACAAGGTGTAGTTGATGAATTAAAACTAAAAATAAAAAGAATTGAAGAAAATGCGGGAGGAGTTCCAACTGAAAGTGGTGTAATAGCATTGGGAGGTTCTACTGATAACTTAACTACAATGCAAAGACAAATTGCTCGTGTTGAACTCGCTAGTGGCTCTAAAGTTGCAATAAATAGAAAAGGAAAATTACCAGCAAAATTAAAAACGCCAGCTGATATAACGAGAAGTTTGAAATCTTCATTTGAGCAGGGAAATTTTAAACAAACAACAGAAACAAGTAATGCTGTTTTGGGAGCAAGTGATGCCACTGATATTATGATACAAACAGCTTTAGAATATAGAGCTGAAGCTAAGTTTAAACAACAAGATTTTAAAGGCTCTGCTATCGATTTTTCTAATTATATAGAAATGTTTCCTACAGCGGCAAAGTACCCAAGGGCTTTATTACTTGCAGGCGATAGTTACGTTTATTTAAAAAACAATGCCATTGCAAAATCTTACTATCAAGAATGTGCAAAAAGTTTTGCTAATTCTCCTGAAGGAAAAGCTGCTGCGGGAAGGCTTGCTAGTTTACCAGCAAATGCTGCACATGTAGGTCAATAAATATATTATGAATGAAATTATTCTTGCTATTGAAAGTTCCTGTGATGAAACAGCTATATCAATTATTGAGACAAAAAAAGACGACTCATTAAATAAAGTTACAGCTTTAAAAATTCTTGCTCATGAAGTTGAATCACAGCATGCTAGTCATGCTCCTTTTGGTGGAGTTGTTCCAGAAGTTGCTGCTCGTGATCACTTGGCTAAAATTTATGACATTACTGATTGTGCATTAAAAAAAGCAAATATGAGTTCAAACCAGATTACTAAAATAGCTGTCACCATGGGTCCTGGTTTAATAGGAGCCCTGATGGTTGGTGTGCTTTTTGCCAGAGGCCTCGCAACTGCTTTAAATGTTCCTTTACAAGCTATTAATCATGTCGATGCCCATTTAGCACCTGCGCTTCTTTTACAACAATTTTCTCCCCTTTCAGATTTAAACGAGTGGTTAACAATACAAACTATTTCATACCCTGCCATAGCTCTCACCGTAAGCGGAGGGCATTGTCATTTAAGTTACTTAGAAAATGCGAATATTAAAAAAATTCTCGGCACAACTCTTGATGATGCCTGTGGTGAAGCATTTGACAAAGTAGCTAAACTGCTTGGTCTTGAGTATCCTGGTGGCCCGCTTATCGAAAAATTAGCTTTAGCGGCTGAGAAAACGTCTTATTCTGATATTTATCGTTTTCCACATAAAATAGCTGACAAAGAAAACCGTTATGCATTTTCGTATAGTGGTTTAAAGACTGCAGTTATGGAAGTTATACGTAAAGAAACAGGAATAAAAAAAGGTAAAATAACTGGTAAAGATTTATCTTTAGAAAAAAAACAGCAAATAGCTTATTCTTTTCAAATCGCAGCTTTAAAGCAATTATTTGATAGAGTAGCAAATGCTACTCTAGATTTCCCAGAAGTAAAATCTATACTAATTGCAGGTGGTGTTGCGCAAAATAATAAATTTAGGGAATTATTTAAATCCTTTAAACAACAAATTATTTTTGCACCACCTGCTTTATGTTCTGATAATGCTACAATGATCGCTTTACAAACAATAGTTTCTGAAAATCCAGACGGATTTAAAACGCAACCATTTCCAAAATATACTTTAAATTAATAAATATTTTAATAGCCACAAGTATAAGCTGGTAAAGATTGTCCCACATTATAGACTTGTGCTTTATAATCATACTTTCTTAACATGACTGTCAAACCCATATCTGGTACTACTAATTCAGCTGAATAAGCATCTTGTTTAACAACACTCATTGCATATTGCGAAGTTAATGCTCCAGGATAGACACCTGTTTTAGTGAAAAAACCACCTCTGACATTATATTCTGGTGCTAAAGATTGAGTCAGAATAATCATGCCAAAAGTTGCACCCACCATATGATTTGTTGGATTACAAGCTACTCTGTTTGCAGTCATACCCCCAGGAACACCAGTCTCAGGTGGCAATAAAGTTTGTGCTAATGCAGCAGAAGAACAAGCTAATACAGCTAAAGAAACAAAATATTTTTTCATAACTTTTCCTTTCATATATTAATTTATTTAATTTAATTATTTGCTGTATTTATATTTAAATATTTTAGATTAGTCAAATATTTTTCGTACTTATTATCGTAATAAATTTATAAATTATCAATAATTTTTATAAAATTTTTAAGAATAATATAGGTATTTTAAATATAGTATAAATTGATTGTAATTTTTATTTTTAATTATTTTTTGATGTATTAGTTAATAATCCATAGCATAAGAATAAATTAGAGGAATATATTTTAAATTAAAATAAACCTAAAGGTTTAGTGTCATAACTTACTAATAGGTTTTTCGTATGCTGATAATGTTCGAGCATCATTTTGTGATTTTCACGTCCTATACCTGACTGTTTATAGCCACCAAAAGCAGCATGCGCAGGATATAAATGGTAACAATTCGTCCATACTCTGCCTGCTTTTATATCACGTCCAAATTTAAAAGCTCTATTTAGATTTCTTGTCCAAACGCCAGCACCTAGACCAAACGATGTTTCATTAGCTATTTTTAAAGCTTCTTTTTCATCTTTAAATGTTGTCACCGACAATACGGGTCCAAAAATTTCTTCTTGGAATATACGCATATTATTTTCACCTTTAAATACGGTTGGCTCAATATAATATCCCTTTTCCAATGCGCCAGTAAAAGTTTTGCGATTGCCGCCAACTAACAATTTAGCTCCTTCTTTTTTTCCAATGTCAATATATGATAAAATTCTTTCCATTTGCTCCTGTGAAACTTGTGCCCCAATCATTGTGCTAGGATTTAAAGGGTTTCCCTGTATGACATTACTTATTCTTGTTAATGCTTTTTCCATAAACACATCATAAATAGATTCATGGATCAATGCTCTAGAAGGACAGGTGCAAACTTCTCCTTGGTTAAAGGCAAACATAATGAAACCTTCAACAGCTTTTTCAAGAAACTCGTCATCTTTGTCCATTACGTCTGGAAAAAAAACATTAGGAGACTTGCCACCAAGTTCTAAAGTAGCAGGAATTAAATTTTGTGCTGCATATTGCAGAATTAGTTTTCCAGTATTTGTCTCTCCCGTAAATGCAATTTTATTTATTTTTGCACTTGTAGCGAGAGGTTTACCTGCTTCTAAGCCAAAACCATTAACGATATTTAAGACTCCAGGTGGGATTAAATCTTGAATCAATTCTAACCACACTAACACAGATGCTGGGGTTTGTTCGGCTGGTTTTAGAATAATGCAATTACCTGCTGCAAGTGCAGGTGCTATTTTCCAAGCAGCCATTAATAATGGAAAATTCCAAGGTATTATTTGTCCAACAACACCAATGGGTTCATACATATGGTAGGCAATTGTTTCGTGATCTAGCTGGCTAATACTACCTTCTTGTGCACGGATACAACTAGCAAAGTAACGAAAGTGATCTATTGCTAAAGGAACATCTGCTGCTTTTGTTTCGCGGATTGGTTTTCCATTATCAATAGTTTCTGCGAGTGCAAGAATATTTTGATTTGCTTCCATTCTATCTGCTATGCGAAGAAGAATGTTAGATCTCTCATTTGCAGATGTCATCCCCCAACACTCTTTAACCTTGTTGGCATAATCAATAGCCATTTCAATGTCATCTGCTGAAGATCTTGCTATTTCAGTAAACGTTTCACCATAAATAGGACAAACATTTTCAAAATACTCACCTTTCACAGGAGCTACCCATTTACCACCAATAAAATTATCATATTTGCTTTTAAATGGATTCTGAATGTCATATTTTTCAATTTCTTTTTTAAACATTTAATTCTCCTTTATAATAACAAAATGATTAGACTCAAAAAACAATTTTTTATATTACATTTCACAATAAAATGTAAACAGAAATGATTAAAAAATAGTTGGATATTTTATTATATATTTACAACATTTCAAAACACAAAATACGATTTTATAAGAAATTATTAACCTAAACTAAAAACAAGACATATTTATCTAACCAAAAAATTAAACTCTTCTTTTTAAGAAATAAAAAAACAGTAATATACCAGTAAGTAATATAAATATCTTTATTTCATAAAAATATTTAGTATAAAAACTAATTTGCTTATTAATTGGAACTGTAATAACACTAGCATCTTGTTTTAGAATTAAATTATTACTATAAACTTTATAACCAAATTTATCAAACAAAACTGTTGGACCATTATTCGTAGAAAACAGCAAACTTTTTTGTGACTCAATAGCTTTAAATTGATTTATAATAGAGTAAACAAAAATAGCATTTGTTTTTGTCATCCAATAAAAGTTAGCTTGATTTATTAAAAAATCAGCACCATTTTTTGCTAGTAAATGCACTAAATCAATATTTATGGAGTCATAACAGATAAATACTCCTATTTTATAGGAATTAAATTCAAGTGGTAAAGCGTCTTTTCCTGGTAAAATTTCAACTTCTTGTTCAGTTAATTTTAAATATCTTTCACCTAAATACGGAATATATGAACTAAATGGAAATTCCTCCCCAAATGGCATCAAATTCCATTTGGTATAAGTATTTGATATTTTTTCATTTGGAAAAACCACAAAGGACTTAGACATAGCTTTCTCAATAGTGTTTGATATATTCCTCACGTTTGGTATTTTTAACACAGCTTGTACTAATATTGGTTTCTTCATTTTTTTAGCCAAAGTCAAAATATCTTCCATTTTTTCTGGAAATGAACCAAATTGGTAATATATGGAACTTTCAGGAATAACAATAATGTCATAATTTTTATCGTTAATCTGCTGAATTAGTTCTTCAATTGACTTACTATTATAAAACTTCCCGCCAATATCCTTTCCTTGAATTGCAGAAAAATTTGGCTGAATATATGCAATTTTTACATTATTAATATAACCATCACTAACTGTTTTATTTTTAAAAAAAGTATGAATAAAAAAAACAACACAGAACAATAAAACAATATTAATAAAGTATTTACTATAAAATAATTTTTTTAAATTATTACTATTTTCTATCCAAACAGCAATTAAAATGTTACTATAAAAAAATAAAAATGATAACCCAAAAGCTCCTACATATGAAGCAATTAACCTTAACTGAGAATCATAGAAATATGAATAACCAAAAAACCACATAGCAAGACGAGGGTAA
>CAYSZE010000003.1:0-6219 GCA_964435255.1 uncultured Oligoflexia bacterium | reverse complement strand
TTCACTGTCTCTTGAACTACTTAAAAAGGGAAGTTTTGCATTTTTTGAATAAATAACAATATAATCAAACATGTCCGACATACATTTTGATAAAAAAGTGTTCTTTCTTGATGCCCTTCTTTTAATTGTGCCACAAAAATGCTGACTGCCAAAAATTTCATCCATTAATATTCTTAAATTATGAATTTCATTGTCATCAATTGAAATAAAAATTATTCCATCTTCTGCTAAAAAATCTTTTGCTAGCAAAAGTCTTGGATAAATCATCGACAACCAATCACCATGAATATCATTATTTTTATTCGCATTATTAAGAGAATGATCAGATTTTTTTTTAACTTTTCGTTGTTTGTTTTTGGCAAAAAAATTATCATTATAAACAAATGCCTGACCTGTGTTATATGGAGGATCAATGTATATAACTTTAATTTTTTCTGCGTATGATTTTTTAAGAAATTTTAAAACTTCTAAATTATCACCTTCAATAAAATAATGATGCGAATTATCTTCATTAATTCCTTTACCAATTAAATGTTGTAAAGTTTTTTCAGAATGTAAATATAAAGATTTAATAGCGTCGTATTTTTTACTCCAACTTAAACCATAATTTAATTTAAATTCATTTTGAAAAAATTCATATAGTAATTGAAAATTTATTTGTTTATTAAGCTCAATTTCAGAAACATTTGTATTTAATATAGTTTTTTTATTATTTTCTATTTCCAGCAATTTAAAAAATATTTCAGAATGACTTACATTATTATCTTCCATACCAAAAAAATCCTTCTAAATTTTAAATAGAAAATAACAATTATATTTAAACTAAAATATTTTGAATTAGAGAGATTTCATGTCAATAACAAATCGATATCTGACATCGCTGTTAAGAACTCTTTCATATGCTGCATTAATTTTATTGACAGGAATTAATTCAATTTCAGAGGTAATATTATGTTTTCCACAAAAATCTAACATTTCTTGTGTTTCTTTAATACCACCAATCAATGACCCTGCTAATCTTCTTCTTTTTAAAACGATTGGAAACATATCTAGGGTATTAGGTTTATCAGGAACACCAACTTGTACTAAAGTCGCATCGCGTTTTAAGAGCGAAAGATATAAAGCTAATTCAAGATTAGCTGAAACTGTATTTATTATAAAATCAAAATAATTATTTTTCGCTTGCATTTGTTCTACTACTGAAGAATCAAGATAGCCTTTTGCCCCTAAGCGAAAAGCATCTTCTTTTTTCTTTGGTGAACGGCTAATAACAGTTACTTCTGCACCTAAAGCCGCAGCTATTTTAAGAGCCATATGACCAAGACCACCTAATCCAATCACACCTACTTTATCACCCTGTTTGACTTTCCAATTTTTTAATGGAGAATATGTTGTAATTCCCGCACATAACAAAGGCGCTGCTTTATCTAAAGGAAGATTTTCTGGTATTTTTAAAACAAAATCTTCTCTTACAAGCATTTGCTTCGAATAGCCACCATAAGTGGGTAAACCTGTATCACGATATTGACCATTATATGTAAAAGTCGCCCCTTGCTCACAATATTGTTCTAATCCTTCAGCGCAAGAAAGACAGTCATGACAAGAATCAACCATGCAACCCACACCCACTGCATCACCAATTTTAAATTTTGTGACTGCCGATCCTACTTTGGTGACACGACCCGTTATTTCATGCCCAGGAACCATTGGAAAAATACCAAGCCCCCATTCATCGCGTGCTTGATGAATATCTGAATGACAAATTCCACAAAACAAGACTTCTATTTGCACATCTTTCGCAGTCAATTCTCGACTTTTATATTGAAAATGCTGTAAAGGTTCTTTGGGTTTCATTGCAGCATAAGCATCAATTAAATTCATAAATTCTCCTTTTATTCCTTTTTATTCACAGCAGCCTCTTGATATCACAGAATTAAAAATAATTCAATCATATCAAGCAATAACATTTTTATGGCTTTGAATATTTTTTTTTAAATAAAAATAAAATTTATGGACTATAGTATTTTGAAATTAAGTTAGAAATTAATTCTTTATTATTATAAACATTTCGAATTTCATTCCATAAATTGATTCTGTGCTGTTTGGGAAATGCCGATTTTTTAGAAAAAGGAATATAATAAGATTTTTGCACAAAAAACTTTTTATGAATTTTTATTTGATCAGATAGTTTTTGAAATTTTTTTAAGTCTAAAATATAAGCAAAATGTGTAATAACACAGCCATCTTTATTTTTTAATAATTTCTGCAAATTTATGACATCACTTTTACTAATTTCGAGTTCATTTTTAAATATGGCTTCTAATTCATTTACAACAGAATAACCACTTGCAACTCTAACTGGCCTTGGCAACTGTTTAGGATCACCTTTATATTCAAAAGGATTCGATTTTAATGTAACTACCACATAACCTGAACAAGCTATTTTAAACAAAGATGCGCAAGGTTTTCCTTCTTTACCACCAGCATCAGGGGGAAAATCTAAAAATTCGGAACGTTCATCCCTAAATGAGGCGTTTAGCGCCGCATCCATGTCACCTTTCTCTAATAAAAATAGACAACGGCTCCAAGGCATATATTCTATTTTTAAAACAACATCGACTTTTTTCTTTAAATTAATTACCGCTTGTTTCAAAATGTCGATACTAACATTCGTATTAGGGGCACTAGGATCTTCTAACCTTAAATCATTTGCACAAATTTTTAATTGTAAAGGTTCTGCATATATTTTTGATATAAAAAAAACAAAACCACTAAATAATATCAATAACTTTAATATAAAATTATAATTTCTAGCATTAAAGTTTTTATTTTGTTTATAACTGTGGGCAACCATAAATTTCCAAATTTTTACTATATTGTAAATTAGTTGTATCATTCAAAATAAGAACCATGAAACCCTTTATTTTCCAATACAAAATGTTGAAAATATTTTTTCAAGCACATGATCTAATTGAATTTCTCCAACAATTTCCTGCAAAGCTTGTCTCCCCTGATTAATCACGGAAGATATTTTCTCAGGATAATCCTTTTTATTTATTAAATCTATTGCTTCATTTAAATTTTTGACAGCTATTTCCACTTTATTTTTTTGTCTTTCTGATATTAATGTTGGATTATCTCTTTGGACAAATAATCCTGTTAACTTATCATGAAGCTTTACCAAATGATTTGAAAGACTTTCTGTGTCTTTACTAGAAGAAAAAACACATTCATTAGATAGTAAATGCTGTAAATTTATTAAATTTGAATTAGCAATAATTTTTTTATATGAACTCTCTATTTCCTCAAATGTATTTTTAGATATTAAATCCATCTTACTAAAGACAGGAAGAATAACTTGTTCTGGATTAAGAGAAATATCTGTAAAAAACTCTGCCAATTGTTTTTCTATATTATTTTTTAGCATATGCATATCTAAATTTTCTATACTTATTATAAAACAAATAATATCGGCTTGCATTAATGTTTTTAGACTTCTTTCTACACCTATTTTTTCAACTGTATCTGAAGTTTCTCTAATTCCTGCTGTATCAATTAAGACAAAATCTTTACTTTGAATTAACAGACGATCTTCTAAAACATCGCGAGTAGTCCCTGGAATGTGGGTCACTATGGCACGATCATATTTTAATAAAGCATTATATAAACTTGACTTTCCCGCGTTAGGTTTACCAACAAGTGCAACCTTTATTCCTTCACGCACCCTTAGACCTGTTGAATAAGATTGCAAAAGTAAAAGTAACTTGTCTAAGGCTTTTACCATTAAAGGCATTAACGACTCAGGTTGATAATCACCGACTTCGTCGGGAGCAAAATCAATATGCGCTTCTAAATATGCCATAATCTCAATTAAAATAGACTTAATTTCTTCTGTTTCTTTAGAAAGCTGACCACCGACAGAATCCCGGGCAAGTTGAATGCCCCCTATTGTTTCTGTGTGAATCAATTGGTTTATTCCTTCAGCCTGCACAAGATCTATTTTACCATTCAAAAAAGCGCGCTGGGTAAATTCTCCTGGAAGGGCATCGCGAAATCCCAAATGTCGCAATAACTTTTGCAGCAGACTAGAAATAAGAGGATTACCATGAGAGCCTATTTCAATAAGATCTTCCCCTGTATAACTTTTAGGCGCTTGAAAATAAGTAAATAAAACATCATCTATAGTATTTCCTTGTGCATCTTTTAAAATTAAATATTGCACAACAGGTTGGTTTTTTTCTTTTTTTATCATTGCTTGCGGATCAAAGCGATCGCTTCCATTCATTTTAAACAAATAACCATTAAATAAATTTAATAAATTTCTTCCCGTTAACCGGTGTAAATGAATGGCACTTCTTGAAGCTGGCGAGGACAATGCAAAAATGGGATCAAAACTTGAAGTCAATTTCATATTCCTTATTCTAACAAATTTAAAGAATTAAATTTGTTAGATTTTAAACTTGTTTTTGTTCAGATGAAGACATGTCATGCTCATCGTCTGATTTATTTTCTCTTGGCGAAGAGACCGCTCCCATTCTTTCCTGGTTTTGTCTATTTTGTGCTGATTGATGAGAATGGTTTTTTTTCGTCATTTTCTTTTTAAATCTGCTTGAGGATTGAGCATTTTTCTCTGGCCCCCTGTTACCAGGATGTCCATGGGAAGAATTATTTCTGCCTTTTTTTTCTGTAGAATAAATAACCAAACGCCTTTTATCACCTGTCCCAACACTTCTAGTAGCTATCCCAACAACCCCATCTAAGGCAAGATGAATGACTCTGCGTTCCTGACTACTTTTAGAGGATAAAATAACACTTTTTCCAGTCTTTTTTACTTTTTCAGCTAAAGACTTTGCCATGCCTATTAAACGCTCTTCTCTTTTTTCTGAGGAATCCCCTGCTTCGATCGTGATTCTTGAGGCAAGATCACCAAGCTTTTTTTGTGCTATTCTTTTAAAAACATGTTCAAAAGCTAAAGAAAGCTTATCGCTTTTGCTTAAAAATTTCTCAATTTCGGGATCCATTATTTTAACAACAGCTTCATTTTCTTGAATAATAATCTCAACTTGTTCTTGTACAATCCCAAAAGCAGAAAAAAACAGCTGATTATAGTTTTCAAAGAGTTCCTGTACCCCTTCACTTTCCATATTCAAAAAAGTGCGGTTCATAAGATATTCTGGTTGATTTTGTGCAACAAAATGGGTTTTTTTTAAGTTTACTTCATTTGCTTTCTCATCATTTGTATTTAAATTTTCTTTTTTAGCCTGTGATAAGGGTGATAATGTTTTTTTTGCAGATACATTTTTACCTAAAGTTTGTCTAACAACTTCGCGTGCTGCTGCTTGTAAATCTTGTTTAACAGTTTCAACCCATGCTTCTATACGAACTGAACGAGAAAACAAGCGAGATAAAATACCGTTTGCTGGTTGTTGGATTACATTATAACAAAGCAAATCTTTATTCGTAGAAAAAGCTCTTGCCGCTTCTGACAAAGCATCATCAAGAGTCTTTCCTGTAAATTGCCTTTTATCCATGAAAACTCCATTTTAAAAAAGTTGAAACAGCTTCAGCAGAGCTAAGCTGTTCTGAGAATCCAAATTTAGATTCCTAAGTTTAGTTTACTTTATTTTTCTAGAACGTTCTTATATCGACGTGTCAGGAATGCCTGCCTTATCATGGAAATGAGCGTATTCGTAATAACATAAAGAGCCAAGCCTGATGGATAAAAAACCATAAAAATAGAAAATACTAATGGTAATATTTTCATCATTTTAGCTTGAGTGGGATCCATTGAAGGCATAGGTATCATTTTTTGATAACCAAGCATCAAAACAGCCATAAGCACTGGCAATATGAAGTAAGGATCGTGTTGCGTTAAATCTTTTATCCAGAAAAAGAAGGGTGATTGGCGTAAATCGAATGTATGTCTTAAACAGGAATCCAATGCAAAAAACACAGGAATTTGAGGCAATAAAGGCAGACACCCACTTAAAGGATTCACACCACTTTTAGACATTAATGCCATCGTTTCACGTTGCAAAGCTTGTTTGTCTTCTTTGTATTTTTCTTGTAATGCCTTCATTTGTGGTTGAATTTTTTGCATTTTTTGTGCTGAAATATAACCTTTAATTTGTAAAGGTAAAAAGACAATATTAATTAATATTGTTAAAATAATTATTGCGATTCCCCAGTTATTAACAAGGCTATGAATAAAATAAATAA
>CAYSZE010000002.1:0-3772 GCA_964435255.1 uncultured Oligoflexia bacterium | reverse complement strand
TTTTCTTTTTTTTATTACGGTAGTTTTTCTCTACCTTGACGGTTCTCTCTTTTTTGAGGAAACCTCGTACTTCTCGTCTTGCGTTGAGTTATACGACGCTCCCGCACTCTGTTTCTGCTCTCTTCTCTTGTCAAATAACTTAGCCAGTTTATGGGTTTCCGCTTTTGAAGTGGAACCCGCTGGTGAGTGATGTAGCTACAGAAACCAAAATATTTTGTCAAACGTTTTGGAAGAATTTTTGTAATTATTTTTTTATTCATTTATTTCAGTAAGATACATTGCTTCTATTTGTTGCTTTGCAATTTTACCTTCACAAGAATATTGTTCCTGAGTTCGGAATATAACTTTTGATTAGGGATAATATATGCAAGTTGGAATTTTAGGGGCTTCCGGCCGATTGGGCAAACTGGTGGTCGAGCTCTTAACAGAAGAATCTATTAAGACAACAGCTATAAGTAGAAAAGATTTAGAGTCTAAAAACACTTTTCAAAATGCTTTGCTAAAATTTACATCTGGTTATGTTTTATTAGATGTAAGTTTACCCGAGGGAACGCAAAGACTTCTTGATGTTCTAAGCTCTCTTCCTAAACAACATTTAGAGAAAATACATGGCCTCATTATAGGAACAACAGGACATTCGCTTGCGCAAAAGAAAAAAATAGCTGATCTTGCACAAAACATTCCTATTTGTCTGGTATCAAATTTTTCCAAAGGTGTTTTTTTATTTGAACAAATATTAACCGCAACAACACATAATGGAAAAACGGTTGCAGATCTTGCACGTGCGCTCGGCTTTGATCTCGCTTTAAATGAAATTCATCATACTTTAAAAAAAGATGCTCCTAGTGGAACAGCTATAACTATAGCTGAAGCTGCAAAATTAAGTGGTGATAAAATTTCTGCGGTTAGAGTTGGTAAGGTTGTAGGCGAACACACTCTTTACTTTAGTCAAGATTCAGAAATGCTCGAAATAAAGCATTCTGCTTACAATCGAAAACTATTTGCGAGTGGCGCTGTCCAACTGTGTAAGAATATTTTTACTAAAAAGCCGAATGCTGGTCTTATAAGTAAAGACGATTTTTTTACCTAATAATTTTAAATATATATTCAACTATTGCAAACCTAAAAAACCTCAATTATACCTAAGCAGGGATGAAACCCTTATATTGTCAGCATGATTAAAATCTATACATTAATTTAGATTTTTAATTTTTTCACTCACACAAAAATTTTGGTTGGATCATGGATACTTTAATTATAATCTTCCGCGTACTTTTTATTGTGATAGGAGCATTAGCTGCTATTTTCTATACCCTTTTTCAATTTTATCAAAAAGTACCTAAAAATTCTTTTAAACTCATAACAGCTGACTATTTAGTTTACTCCCTTGTTGCCTTAATATTTGGTTTTGGCACCAATTCCTACTATGGTTTAGCAGCGTTTCTACCTTTACTTTTAGTAAAATTCATTTCCTATAAATTTATTGCTCCTGAGAAAATGAATGGCTCTGGTATGTGGATAGAAGTTGATTGGAAAAAACTGACGCCTCGAGGGTTTAATAAAAATGTTCCTAAACATTATTTAGACGAAATGAATAAGGTATTAAATAGCACTCCAAAGGATACACATTTTATAATTCCAAGACTTTATGCGATAATTGCCGTGAAATTTATGCTCCGTAAAATGAAAAAAGAATCTAAAAACCTACCTGGTGGATTTTCTGCACAGCAACAGAGTATGGGGATGGATCAATTAAATTCTTTTGCACAAAATATTTTAAATTTAAGTAAGGGAAAGTCTGAAAAGAAAGACTTAAATATTGGCGTTTTAAAAGTAACACGTCATTAATTAATTAATTTTGGCAAATCCATAACCCAATTTATTTTCTCATTTTCCTTATTCATCCCAGCAATAAATACCGCTGGAATAGTATCGTTTTCACTAGTCACACTTAATATATGTTCAAATTGTTTGACTTCCTCTGCGTTTTTCTGAGTACCAATCCACTCAACTAAGCCTTGTGAAGAGGTTCCAACTAATACAATTTTTGGGCATAATTCTGTATTAAAATATGAGATCAAGTCATTTAAAGCATTCGATAAATTTCCTTGATAAGGTTTAGAGTCTTTCCATTTATCAATGCGGTTATCAACACAAATTGGCAAAGCAAGAACCTTGGCCAAAACTTCAGTTGTTTTCAACGTACGAATTTCATTACCACAGACAATAACGACATCGGAAAGAAGTTGCATTGAGGCAGTTAAAGCATTTTTAAATTCTCTTTGTTCTTTAAACGAACGCCAGATCACATCTTCGTTTAATGAATGAACTCTTTCCAAGTAGGAATTTCCAATTTGAATTTTTAAACTTTCCTGTATAAATGTTGATATTGTTTCAGCAAAAGCTTCGGCTCCTTGCTCTCCTGTTCTACTTAAATATTCTGGAGCCCCAGCTTCGCCTTGCGTAAAAAATAAAAACAATGTTTTCATTTCAATCCCTTCTATATCCAACTTTGGAGAAAGCAATAAAGATAATCGCTCGCTTCAGTCAAAGGCATATAGTATGTTATAAAATATGCTTTGCAAAATAGTTTACTGCAAATTTTGCAATTTATCTTTTGAGTTTATGTAATACTTAGGAGTCATAAAAAATGTCATCTGTTAATGACAGTATAAATAAAATTGAATTTGAAAATCATTTTGCCCTTAAAGTTGTAGTTATTTATTTTCCCGAGGGTTTTAGCATAACAACAGAAAATGATTTAGCAGAATTAAAAAATGCTTGGAGTAAAAATTTAAAATCTTGGCACTCTCCTTATACCTGTTTATTTGACTTAAGAAATTTTTACGTAGAAAAAAATCTTGCTCCTCAATTTGACAAATTAATTGCATTTTTTAAAAACTTTTTTATGCGAAAAATAATTGGTTTTTACGATGAATATTCTAACAAAATATCAGTTAATTTTGATACAGTAGATAACTATGAACTTGCCGCAGCCCAAACAGGTCTAGCACGAAATAAGAATTTTGAAAAAAAAGTAACAGATTTACGTAGCAAAATTCAATTTGACAATGATTTTAATGCCCATGTTATGGAAATTAGTTTTGTTGCTGAAACTGAATTTATTACAAAAGAAGATATGGCCGTGTTAAAATCTAAATTACAAAATAATTTAATGCTCTGGCATTCTCCTTACTCAATTATCTTAAATTGTATAAACTGTACTTTTTCACCTGAAGCAAAAAATGAATTTGTGAAATTAGAAAAATTTTTAAATTCTTTTTTCTGTAAAAAAATTGTCGGTTATGCGCCAAAAGGGGAAAAAGAAACATATCCTTTCACTACTTTTCGTTCTAGGCATTTAGCCGCAGGATCTCTTGAAAATAACGGCCTGGAGGCAGGAGATAAAGCCAACTGCTCTACACGTAAAATTGGCACATAACTAAGCTAAAAAAAGGCTATAATTAGGCATACTTCCAGAATTAAGGATAGGAGCCTCATTTTATGTCTAATTCTATAACCGACAATGAAATTAATTTAGCATTTATAAAAAATGCACTTATCAAACTACAAGAAATGAATGGTATTGCGAATGTTCTTATTCGGGAAGGCGCTAAGCCAGAACTGACAGATGCTTTTTCGCGTGCCTCCAATGCTCTAAAAACTTTCGCGGTCACATGCCATCAGAACCATGTTGCCGATTTCATAGCAACTAAAATAGATACTCTTTTTGACTCCATTCGCCTAGAAAATATCAAGATAACTGATGAAG
>CAYSZE010000001.1:0-8567 GCA_964435255.1 uncultured Oligoflexia bacterium | reverse complement strand
AATACTAAGACTACACCCTTTGGATCCACTAGTTGCAACCAGTTTTCCAATTTTTCACATTTTTTAACTGGAAATTGATAATTTTTGTCATCTAATTCATGTTTAAGCCATTTTAACCGTCGTGGAAACCGACACTGAATAGAATTCTCTTCAGAGTTAGAAAAGAATGCTCGTATTGTCTCGTCCATTTCTTTTTCTAAGTTTATTTTACCTTCTGAAGAAATATAGAAATTTTTACTATCAACAATTCCTTTTGGAGCAGAAAAATATTTTTTCTGATAAAACAGCATTTTTTGCCATTCATTTTTTTTATATAACTCAACTTTCCTTGACTTATTAATAAAATAATCAATCATTTTTTTGATTTTCATTAGATTGAGAAGCCAAAGAAAGTAGAGAATAAAAAGTAAATAGACAAAATATAATAATTCTAATTAAGAAACTCAAAATTATATACTACCTACCTGACATATTTTAGTTAAATTATTATTTGAGCCTATTTTTAAATTCATTGTATCAACAATAGCATCTGGACTGTTTGTTGAAAAAATTTCGCTATAATTTGCTTGAACAAAAGAGGCAAACTCAGAATACGAGTTCGCAGGACAGCCAGAAACAGAAGCGAGACCATCAATAGTTGCGCCGTTACCTTGAGCAGCTTCTCTTTGTAAAGAAGAAAAATTAACAACAACATAATTTTTTTGTTCTTGGTTTCTTGAGATTGAGCCACTTGAGCTACAGTTTGAAGTACCAGTAGTTATACCAAATGTTTGTGTTCCTGAAGAACCATTTGTTGTTGCAGCTAACACTTGCTTCCACCAAACATTTTCTTTGAAAATAATAGAGCCTAATCCACAACCAGCTGAACCAACAGCAAATGCAGAGTTAACAGCCAATAAGCTTAATACACCAGTAACACACCCAACAAGTAGATTCTTTTTTGTCTTAGTAAACATAATCCAACCTCCTTACTTTACAAAGTAAAAACAAATTTTTATACAATTTTTTTTAAATCATATAAAAAAAAAATTAGCAATAGTACAGTAACATTTTTTATTTGAATAATGAATGTCAATTTTTCTAATGTGTTAATTTATTAAAATTCATTTAAAATGTGTAATTAATGCCAGAAATTTAAAAAAATAGATTTATTTTAAAGGCAAGAAAGATAATAGCTAAGACAATAATAAAAAAAAGCACGTTCTTTAAATAATTTTGCATTTTATCGTTTTCCTAATAATATATAAAAGACTAATATTTTATTATAAATTAGTATAACATATTTTACTTTAGAAAAAAACTACCATTGCGTATGTTGATTAATTTTACTTGCAATTATATTTTTATCAATTTCAGATTCTTTTTCTGAAAATTTTGCACAGGAAGCTGTAAAAGTTTGCTTCCAAACTTCTGGTAAGGGGTCTGTTAAGTTACTTTTCTTCTTAGTTGCAATTGTTGACTTTGCTTTTTTTCCACTAATAGGCCCAAATCCAACAAAAAAGCCAGCAGCCAACAATGCAGCACGTACCGCAGTCGCCGATGTATAAGTAATAAGCTTAACTTCTAAGTTAGATTTAATATATAGTTTTGCAAAAAGTTGATAAGTCCATAAATGAGGGTGTTTGGCTGGTGAAAAAAAATCATAACAAACAACATCAGCATTTGGGAGAGAATTAAATATCTCAGGAATCAATTGACTAAAGTCTCCTTTGATAAAAATCCATTCAAACTCTCTATGGTCTGCTGTATGAATCATTACTTTATCATTTAAAATTAATAAATTTAAGAGATCTGTATAGTCAGATAAATAAGGAAAATAACTAATATTTTCTTTTAGAGATAATAAACCGTTTTTTTCTAAATCAAAACTAACAACACAAAGTTTTTTTATATTATTATTTTTAATAAAAGCTTCATACATTGCAAATAATTGTGAACCACAACCCATTCCAATATCATAAACAACAAATAAATCAGATTGACTTTCTTTTATTCCAGAGTGGTCAACATATAATAAGTTTGCTTCCTGCCACGGCCCTACTTGTCCATGTAATATTTCATTCGTAGCTAAGTGCTTAAAAGAGTATATTCCAGTACTCGTTTGAGTAATAACGTATTTGTTTCCTTGCTCTATTAATGACATTGTTTACAAGTCCCATCTATTTGAAACATATGATTAATTGGCTCGAAAGAAAACCTTTCTTTTACACTGGCAAGAATGTTAGAAATTGTTTGTAAATCAAGATGCACTTCTGTTACTTTATTACATTTTATGCAATTAAGTATAATATGATTTGGATTCATTTCACAACGCGTATGACATGATAAATAATCACCCGACGGAAAAACCTGATGAATCAATTTTAAATGTAGAAAAGCTTCCAATATTCGATAGACAGAAACCTGATCAATTTTAATATGATAATCCTGCAATAAGGATTCATAAATACTTTTAGGTGACAATGGTACAACTGCATTTTCTAAACATTGGATAACAGCCAAACGTGATTTTGTTATCCGCAAGTTATTTTCTTTCATAGCTTCAAAGGCAAGCTCTTTGAAAGTCTTTCCATTACACTGCGCTCCATGTACAGAATGATTGGAACCATTATTTTCACTCATTTCCATATCTTTATTTTATCCTTATCGATCAAAAGCCTCATAGCATAATTGCAAATTTTTTGCAATTATGCAAGACTCATTTTGGTGTATGCTACCTTTATTATTAGATACTTACTTAGTACAATAGGAGTTTTGTTGTTATGATCCTCAAAAAAATGTTCACTCTTTCTTTACTCCCAATGACATTAATACCTTTAAACTCCTTTGCTCACAAAGAGCATAGTCATGGAACGGCAAAAATTGTCATCGGCATTCAGGGGAATCAAGCAAAATTCAATTTTGAAATCCCAGCAGCAAGTATGTATGGTTTTGAACATGCGGCGAAATCGGACAAAGAAAAACATGCTGTAGAAGCCGCTAAACAGACATTTGAAAAAAACTTAAATAATATTGTTATATTAGAAGATCGGTTAAAATGTAACTTTCAAACTATAAAAATTGCTCCCTTTGTGTTAGATGAAGAAGATGAAAACGAAACAGAAAAAAAACATACTACAAAAGAAAAAAAGAAATTAAAGGGAACACATGGAGACTTTAAAGCAGAGATATTAGCCAACTGCAAAGAACCTATCCGTAAAGCAAAAATTAATTTTGCATTAAAAAAATACTTCCCAAATATTGAAAACATATCTATTGAAGGTTTGAGCAATGAAAAACAATTTTCTTTAAAAATTAAAAATGATGAAGGTTCTCTAGAATTATGAATCTTATAATTGATATAAAAAATTTAAAATTTGCCTATCAAAATACAGGTCCTATTTTGGATATTCCTAGTTTAGAAATTTTTGAAAATGATAAGGTTTTTTTATATGGCCCGAGCGGTTGTGGTAAAACAACCTTACTTAGCATATTGACAGGAATTCTAACAACAACCGAAGGATCGGTCAGAATACTAAATCAGGAATTTGTTGGTTTAAAAGCTTCAATACGCGATCACATACGTGGCAACGAAATGGGTTATATATTTCAATTTTTTAATTTGGTACCTTATCTCAACGTTTTAGAAAATATAATTTTGCCCTGCAAATTAAACCCAACACGGAGAAAAAATAAATCATTAAGTGAAATAAAAGAAAAATGCATAGAATTAGCAAATAATTTAAACATAGCTCATATTTTATCTAAAAAGGCTACTGAAATTTCTATCGGGCAACAACAAAGAGTGGCCGCTGCACGCGCCTTGTTAGGAGCACCTAAAATAATTATTGCCGATGAACCCACAAGTTCCTTAGATGAAGAAAATAGAGAACAATTTTTGCAACACCTTTTTGCACAATGTGAAACACAAAAAGCTGCGCTTGTTTTCGTGAGTCACGATATTCATTTAAAGAAGCTCTTTAGCAAGCATATTTCTCTACCTGAACTAAATAAGGTAAAATTATGATTGTCCTTTTAAATGTTGCATTTAAGTCATTACTAAATAGAAAAACCCCTTTTATTCTTTCTATTATTTCTATTTCACTGAGTATCATTTTATTTTTAGGTGTTAACAGAATAAAAGAAGGAACAAAAGAAAGTTTTGCAAACACAGTCAGCCAAGCTGATTTAATCATTGGTGCTCGTGGAAGTGGGCTACAACTTCTGCTTTATACAATTTTCCATTTAGGCAATGCTACAAATAATATATCATGGTCTTCCTATGAAAATATAAAAAGCAATCCTAATATTGATTGGGTTATCCCCTTTTCATTAGGAGACAGCTACCGTGGTTACCGAGTCATTGCGACGAATGAAAATTTTTATGCCCATTACCGTTATCTTGGTGAGCGAAAAATAGAACTTGCTGCTGGAAATATTCCCATTGATATTTATGGCGTTGCTTTAGGGGCGCAAGTTGCAAAACAAGAAAAATTAAAAGTCGGTGATCGCATTATTTTATCACATGGGATAAGTCAACAAACAATTTTTCAGCATGCTGATAACCCTTTTGTTGTTACTGCAGTTCTTAAAGAAACAAATACCCCGGTTGATAGAGCTCTATATATAACACTTGAAGGAATGGAAGCCATTCATATAGATTGGCAAGACGGTATTCCACAGCATAATGCCAAATCTAAGACAATAAAAAAAGATGATATTCATATTTCTTCGATAACATCTATTCTTGCTAGAGCAGACAATAGAATTAATACACTTTCACTAATGCGAAATATTAATGAATTTAAAAAAGAACCCCTTATGGCTGTTATTCCTGGAAGCGTTTTAAGCCAATTATGGGAAACAGTCTCATATGCTGAAGCTGCATTTGAAGTGATTTTAATATTTGTCATTCTTATCGGTATTTTTGGTATGATGATCTCTATTTACACTTCCTTAGATAGCAGAAGACGTGAACTGGCAATTTTAAGAGCCATAGGAGCTTCTCATAAAGCAATAATATTTTTATTAATTTCAGAATCATTTCTAACATGTACGTTAGGTTGTTTATTGGGATATATAGTTAACTTTTTTAGTTTAAAAATTATAAATCCTTTTATTCTAAAAGAATCTGGAATTATTATTCAACAACATAGTATGCAAAAGTTTGAAATTTTTTATTTATTAATTATAGTTTTATTTGCTTGCATTATAGGAATTATTCCTGCAATAAAAGCATATAAAAACTCTTTAACTGATGGATTGAGTATCAGAACATGATTTTTTTGAAACGCAATATTTTATTACCTTTAATTTCATGCAATTTTTTTATGAGCCAATTTTCTTATGCAAAAACAGAGAAAATTAAAATTGTAACTTCTATTCCTTATTTAAGTGATCTTGTAAGACAAACAACATGTCATTCTAAAGCTATTGAATTGAATAATTTAATTCCTTATGGTAGCGATCCACATAGTTTTCACATGACTAAAAATGAAAGAATTTCAATTGAAAATGCCAATTTAGTTATCATAATTGGTGCTGACTTTGAACCATGGGCGCATAAAATCAGAAAAAGTAACAAACTAAAATGGCTTGTTGTTACCGAAGGAATGGAACTCAAAAAAATTGCTGATGAAAAACAAGAGCATTCTCCGCATAATCACCCACATGAACATGAGCATGAACATCATAATCATGAACACAATCACCTTGAATATGATCCACATATTTGGCAATCCCCCTTAAGAACAAAATTAGCCGCAGAGAAAATTGCAAGCGAATTAAAAAAATTACTTCCTGCTGAAAGCAAAAACATTGAAGGCTGTACAAAAAATTATATAAATACAATTGATCAGGAAGTTAATAAATTAAAAAAACAGCTTGATACCATTCCAATTAATAAAAGAAAATTAGCTACAAATCATGATGCACTAGGATATTTTGCTTCAGAATTTGGCTTGACTATAAAAAGTATCGTAGGGTTGTCTGATGAGGCGGCTCCCACTGCAGCACGACTTAAAGAAATTATAAATGAAATTAAACAAGAAAATATAAATGCACTCTTTCTTGAATCGACTGGAAATATGCGTAATATAAAAACCGTTTCTAACGAAACAGGAGTCAAGATTGGTGGCACACTTTATAGCGACTCTTTAGGTCCAAAAGGTTCTGAAGCAGAAACAACTATAGGTATGTGGCAGATTAATATTAAAACTATTCTTGATTCCTTAAAAATATAAACTTTTATGGAAATAATATGAATGAGTTATTTGAGTTGGCAGCATTTAGTCGTTGGATATCCACAGAAAAAACCTCTAACAAATCCATTTTCTGGTGAAATTACAGCACCAGGAATTTATGCGATTATTGGGCAGAATGGTTGCGGAAAATCTACCTTACTCAAAACTTGGCTTGGTTTAATTAAACCCTTGAGTGGCACAGTATTATTGAACGATGCGCCTATACCAACAGAGCATAATATCACTCAAGGTATTGCTTATGTTCCTCAATTTCATGCTGTAAATCGTTATTTTCATATTAGTGTAAATGATTTTATCAAACAAGGTAAAGGACCTAACTATTCCTTTAGTGAAAAAGATATAAATGAAATTAACTCGTTATTAACTGAATGGCAACTCAACGGTTATGGTAATCGCAGTTTTCACGAATTAAGCGGGGGGCAAAAAACCCGTGCCATGATTATTAGAGCCGTCCTATCAAAACCAAAAATGCTTTTTTTAGATGAACCTCTTGCCAGTTTGGATACCTGTTGTCAGCAACAATTAATTGAAACACTTGAAACACTGACTCAAGAAAACAAAGTCTGTGTTTTTATAGTTGATCATCATCTTGAAAATTTCAGTGGCTACATTACCCAAAAAATACAATTTACAAGAAAACATGACCAAGAGATCTCTTCTATAATAATGTAACTATTTATTATTAAAGTTTTCTTAATATTTTTCATTTAAAATGAGTAAAGGTTGGAACAACCATGTTACAAGAAATTTTCACTTTTTTTGAAATATTTAACTTTGAGTTTGCCCAAATAGCACTCATCGCAACCATTCTGATCACCATTTTATGTGGGACTTTAAGCCCTGTTGTCGTATTGAAACAAAGAGCTTATTTAGGTGACACATTGTCGCATTTGGTTTTTCCAGGCGTCGTCATTGGCATTGTTATAGCTAAATTAACGTTGCTACCTTTTTGGGGCTGCATTTTAATTGGCTCCATATCCACTGCTTTATTAGGAACTTTTTTATCTGAATGGATTTTAAAAACTCTAAAAATCCCTCCCGATGCTTCGTCTGTTATTTGCTTAACATCTTTTTTTGCCATAGGAGTTATTGCGATATCTAATGCAAAAGACACAAGAATAGATCCTGAAAGTATATTATTTGGTGATGTTTTAACACTATCTTGGTTAGATATTTGGGTCTTAGTTATCACTGTCATTACAGTTCTTATTTCGATCATTTCATTGCGAAAACATTGGGACGCCTGGTTATCTGATCCCGAATTCGCTGAAATTGCAGGTTTTAAAGTTAAATTATTGGAAAAATTATTTCCGATTCTAATGACTGCTGCTATTTTGTCAGGGCTCTTTGCCGTTGGCGGTCTTATGATTTCTTCACTTTTAACTTTACCAACAATTATTTATCAACCACGGAGTGTCTTTTCTCCTATTGTTGTTTTATTAAGCTTCATTGGAGGAATTCTTGGCTTTTTATTAGCTTTCAGCTTTAATTGGCCTGTGGGTCCAAGTATTGTTTTGCTTGGATTTTTCTCAATTATAGTAAAAACGCTATCTATTCAGATACAAGAAAAATAAGGGAATCTTTTATGTCGGATAATATCTTTGAATTAAAAAAAACCAAATTCTTAGAACAACGCGAAAAAGGGAATTTAGCAGATCACTATAACAAGACCCACACTGTTGCAGAAATTACACAACTTTCTGAGGGCACAAAAGGCATAAGCACTGCTGGACGCATTATTGCTATGCGGACTATGGGTAAAATTTTATTTGCACATATCTATGATTTTAGCGGAAAAGTTCAAATATGTGTGCGCAAAACAGAAGAACAGCCAGAAGTTTTTGAAGAATTTTCAGCAAATGTTTCGATTGGCGACTTTGTTGGTGTTGAAGGTGAAATGTTTATTACAAAAACAGGAGAACTCACCTTACGCGTAGGCAACTGGAAGTTATTAAACAAATGTTTAAGAACTCTACCTGAAAAATATCACGGTATTGAAGACATTGAAACACGCTACAGACAAAGATATTTAGACATCATTATGAATCCAGAGTCACGGGATGTCTTTAAAAAACGCTTTGAAATTGTAAAAACCTTACGTAGATATTTAGAAGATAACGGCTACTTAGAAGTCGAAACACCCATTCTCCAAACAACTCCTTCGGGGGCTCTTGCTCGTCCTTTTTACACTCATCATAATGCCTTAGATATTGAATGCGTCATGCGTATTGCTTGTGAAACTTATTTAAAACGTTGTATTGGCGCAGGAATGGATAAAGTTTTTGAATTTGCCCGTAGTTTTAGAAATGAAGGGATTTCGGCAAC